>JAYSZD010000479.1:0-1625 GCA_043738185.1 Hymenobacter sp.
CGGGCCGCACCCAAAGCAGGCGGTTGTAATACGCGCCGTTTTCCTCGATGATGACACTGCCGGTTACCACGGCGTTGTGGGCGGCGGCGTGGGTGCGCAGCCAGGCCACGGTAGGTCCGTCCATCGGTTCGGCCAGCGATTCGGCCGCCATGCTAAAGCCGGTGCTGAACATTTCGGGCAGTACAATGAGGTCGGTAGGACTGCTCAGGCTGGCCAGGGCCCCATCAAGGGTGGCGCGGTTGGCGGCGGCATCCTGCCAGTGCAGCTTGGTTTGAACGAAGGAAACGGTGAGGTCGGGCATAGGAAACGTTTGGAGCAATTTGTCATCCTGAGCGGTGCCAGGGGCCTTATCACGATGAACAAAAGGCTGGTGGTGATGCTGGTGCGCTCGAACGTGATAAGGGCCTTGGCGCCGCTCAGGATGACAGTGGTACCCTACCGCAAGCGCTTCGCTGCCGCATCCAGCGTGGCTTCTTCCTTCGCGAAGCAGAACCGAATCAGGCCATCATCGAACCCATCGTGGTAGAAAGCGGACACGGGCACTACGGCCACACCTTTCTCGCGGGCCAGCAACTCCGCAAATGCCAGGTCGCCGGTGGTGGCGAAGGCACCGTAGCGGGCCAGCTGGAAGTAGCCGCCGGGCACGGGCAGCAACTCCCAGCCGGCATCGGCCAATAAGCGGCGGAAATGGTCGCGCTTGGCTTGGTAAAAGCTGGCCAGGCCGCGGGCGTGGGCATCGGTTGTGTCGGCTTCCAGCACGTCGGCCAGGGCGTGCTGGGTGGGCGTGCTCACGGCAAAGGTGAGGAACTGGTGTACGCGTCGCACCTCCGCGGTAAGGGCGGGCGGGGCAATGCAGTAGCCCACTTTCCAGCCGGTGGCGTGGTAGGTTTTGCCAAACGACGAGAGCACGAAGCTGCGCTCGCGCAGCTCGGGGTGCTGCCGGGCACTCATGCGCCGCGCACCGTCGAACACCAGATGCTCGTACACTTCGTCGCTGAGCACCAGGGCATCGGTGCCGGCCAGTAGGCGGGCCAGCTCGTGCCAGTCTTCGGCCGTGAAGATGGCTCCGCTGGGGTTGTGGGGCGTGTTTATGAGTACCAGCCGGGTGCGGGGCGACACCACCCGGCGCACGGCGTCCCAATCGGGCCGGAAGTGCGGGGCGGGCAGGCGCACGTAGCGCGGCACGCCGCCCTGCAGCCGGATGGCCGGGCCGTACAAATCATACGCCGGCTCAAATACCACCACTTCATCGCCGGGGCGCACCACGGCGGCTAGCACCGCATACAGGGCCTCGGTAGCCCCGGCCGTGACGGTGATTTCAGTGGCCGGGTCGGGAGCTGGGGCGTCGGCGTGCAGGCGGGCTACCTGCGTGGCAATGGCAGCGCGCAGCCGCGGCAGGCCCGGCATGGGCGCGTACTGGTGGTGGCCGGGGGTGAGGGCATGGCGGGCCAGGGCCTCCAGCAGCTCCTGCGGCGGGTCGTAGTCCGGAAAACCCTGGGCGAGGTTAATGGCCCCGGTTTCCTGGGCCAGCAGGGTCATGTGGGTGAAGATGCTGACGCCAACGTCGGGGAGTTTGGACTGGAGCAAGGGGCGGGCAATGGTTGAAGTGGAGGTAAGCAGCACGT
>JAYSZD010000480.1:0-3941 GCA_043738185.1 Hymenobacter sp.
GCCAGCGGCCACAAAATCACGGGCGATTTTGAGAGTTTCAAGCTGGCCGTCATCAAGGTGTTTGGCTACGATACCTACCTCAAGGCAACAGATTTGACCAGCCTGCAGCTGCCTGCACTGACTCAAAAACTGTACGAAGAAGCCCTGGGCTACTTCCAGAGCAAGAATGAGCACATCGCCAGCAATTCCCTGCCGCTGGTGAACGACCTGCTCAGCCAGAATTCGCCTTACGAGAACATTGCCGTGCCCTTCACCGACGGCAAGAAGCAGGTGCAGGCTATTGCCAACCTCAAGCGCGCCCAGGCTACCGGCGGCCACGACATTCTGCGTCAGATGGAAAAAGTGGTGGTGCTGAGCGTGATTGATACGGCCTGGACCCAGCACCTGCGCCAGATGGACGACCTGAAACAGGTGGTGCAAAACGCAGTGTACGAGCAGAAAGACCCGCTTTTGGTCTATAAGTTCGAGAGTTTCGAGCTGTTCAAGCGCATGATTGGTAAGGTGAACGAGGAAACCACATCGTTCCTGTTCCACGCCGACGTGCCGGTGCAGCAGGGCATGGTGGGCACCAACGAGGAGCAGGACTACTACCTCGAAGATGAGGAACAGCAAACCAACTTCACTGTGGAGCACGAGAGCAACCTCGACAGCCTGGGTGCCGGCCCCGAAGACATGGGCCCCGACTATCAGTCGCCCCAGGCCGTCGAGAAGCAGGTGCCCGTGCGCAGCCAGAAAGTGGCCAACCGCAACGACAAAGTGAACGTGCAGTACATGGACGGCACTGTGAAGCGCGACGTGAAGTACAAGTCCGTGGAGCAGGACGTGGAAAGCGGCCGGGCGGTGCTGGTTGATTAAGCTTCAGCTTTGCTTGATAGAAACGGGAACGCCCCGGCCGGCTGGTCGGGGCGTTTCTGGTTTTGCAGGGAACCGCACCCGTTATACCCAATACATTTACCGGAAGTCTTTGCTAAGCAAATTCTTGAATCAATAGAGTAGCCACCATTCATGAAGCACTTTCTTCTATGCGTACTGCTGTACTCATCTGTACCGTCTTTCGCCCAAACGGCGCCGGTTGTATCGGCAACCCTACCTACTCGAAACGCAATTGCTGCGTTGCGCAATACGGGGCTGGTTGTCACCTTTTCACAGCCCATAAGTGGAAGCCCTGTAAGCTCGAACGCCCTCAAAGTATTCAGCAACCAGCGGGGAGGTAACTTGACTGGCCTATCTACAACGACTGGCAATAGTGTGTCATTTGTCCCTGCGCACGCTTTTAAGCCGGGCGAAGTACTGAGCGCAACGATAATGACCGGGGTGCAAAGTGTAGGGGGCGTCTCATTGGCACGGCCGCAGGTGTACCAGTTCACAGCGGCGGTGACCGGCGGCTCGGGGATGTTCAGTGGCGGGGCCAATGTGCTGGTGGGGGGCGGGGCCGCTGCCGTTGCCACGGCTGATGTGGACGGTGACGGCGACCTTGACGTAGTTACTCCCTGTTATTTTGACGACGTGGTCAGTGTCCGGCTTAACAACGGGAGCGGGGTATTCAGTGGCGGTTCGAACGTTGCGGTAGGGACAGGTCCGCAGGACTTGGCGCTGGCCGATATCGATGGTGACGGCGACCTGGACCTGCTGACGGCGAATTACCGGGCTTACTCCGTGAGCGTGCGCTTCAATGACGGAAACGGCACGTTCGGCGGCGGTACCAATTTGGTGGTGGGCCGGGCCACGTTCGCCATTGCCGCCGCCGATGTGGATGGGGATGGCGACCTGGACTTACTGGCCGCCAACCCCAACAGCGGTACGGTGAGCGTGCGGCTCAATAACGGAGCGGGAAGGTTCAGCAACGGGTCGGACGTGAGCGTGGGAACTACCAACAACAGCTTGGAAGTGGCCGATGTAGACGGCGACGGCGATTTGGATATCCTGTCCGGCGATGTAGTCAGCAACACGGTCAATATTCGGTTGAATACCGGCCTGGGAACCTACAACGGGGGCTCAAACCCGGGCGTGGGTACCGGTCCGGTAGAAGTGAAGGTTGCTGATGTGGACAACGACGGCGACCTCGACCTGCTCACCGCCAATCAAACAGGCAATAGCGTTAGCGTACGCATCAATAATGGAAATGGCCAGTTCAGCGGTGGGAGCGATATTCCTGTCGGCAGCTATACTTCCGGGCTGAGCGTGGGCGACGTGGACGGCGACGGGGACCTGGACATCGTAACCGCTAATATGTTGAGCTCCCAGCTAAGCGTGCGGCTCAACCTGGGCAACGGTGTTTTTGCTGCCGCGAATAACGTGGCCGTTGGCGGCAATCCAAGTAGCGTAGCGCTGGCCGACATCGACAACGATGGTGACCTGGACCTATTGGTTACGAGCAACAACCAGGTGACGACGCGCTTCAACAACGGCACCGGCGCACCACTGGCCGCGGCGTATCCGCGAGAACCTGTTTCGGTGCTTGTTTTCCCCAACCCCGCCCACGGCCGCGCTACGGTGCAACTACCCGCCGTGTCTGGCCCCGGCCCCGCCACCCTCACCATCCTCGATGCGCTGGGGCGCTCCCTGCGCATCCAAACGGCCGCTGCCAATTCCAACGCTGAGCTGGACCTGGCCGGCCTCACCCCCGGCCTCTACGCGGTGCGGGTGGCGGTGGGCGGCAGCAGCGCCACGCAGAAGCTGGTGGTGGAGTAGGTGGGAGAAATGGCGTAATGCGCGCTGTGAAACAAGTCCGTAGAGCAGGACGTGGAAAGCGGCAGGGCAGTGTTGGTGGATTAATTTATTCCGGTTCTTGATTGAAAAAGGCGGCTTTCCCATCGGGGAGGCCGCCTTTGTTGTGGGGTTAAAACTGTTGCCAGAGCTTGCTGTTCTGGTCCATAACGTCGGCCACGAACTCGGCCAGTTCGCGGTAGGCGACGGGCTGGGCCTGCTGGATGGCCTGGAGCAGGCGAATCAGGCGCGGGTTGTCTTCGGCATCTTCGTCTTTCATTACCTCAATGAAAGCCGGTAGGGTGGGGGGCAGGCCGAAGTCAGCCGGGGCCAGGCCGGCGGCGTGGGCAGCTTCGAAAATCCAGGTGTCGCAGGCGGGCTCCAGCACGATGAGGTAATGATTTTGCCCCGGCTGCTGGTAAATGCAGTAGCGACAATCGGGGCCGGAGCGGGCTCGGTACTCATGCGTGAAGTGTTGCAGGTACTTCACGTCGGCAAACTTCTTGTCCTTATCCACCATGCCCACCACGAAGCGCGACCGGCCCGATTCGGCTTGCTGGCGCAGCACGTTGGCTACTTTGGAGATGCCGTGCTGGTGGTTGATGAAGGTGAGTCGGTCGGCGAGCAGGGTGCGGGTGAGGGCGGTGTCGACGTGGCACTCGGGCACGAACAGAACGTTTTCAGGCATGGGGGGCCGCGCCGGTCGTGAAGCGCTTCATGTTGTAGAACACGTCGATGCCATCGGCGCGGATGCTGCGGATTTCCTCGTCGCTGAGCTGGTGGACTTTGGTTTGGTGGTCCTCGTAATAGGCCGCGAACATGGCCAGCTCGCCGGCCTGCGCGTCGTCGGTGAGCATGGTTTCCAGTATCTCGGTGATGAGGTAGGGGCTGTGCGTGTCGATGAAGAACTGATTGTTCCGGCTCTCCACGATGCGCCGGCCCAGCTTCGACACATATACCGGGAAGGAGTGGGCCTCTGGTTCTTCGAACAGCAGCACTGCGTCGTCGTTGCTCTCAATCGCGGCTAGGTAGAAGATGATGCGTTGCAGGGTGTCGGCTATAAGCGAGTAGGGGTAATTGTACACTAAATCGTCTACCTGCTTCTGAATTTCAAACTTCCGCTCGCTTACCCGCAAGACTAGGGCGTGAGGACAATAAGAAATCAGCTATTCATCTAAGCCAATCAAGTGCTGCCCCGATATGCCAGAACGCGAGGAAGGAAACGACGGTTTTCT
>JAYSZD010000481.1:0-10453 GCA_043738185.1 Hymenobacter sp.
CCAGCGCCGCTGGTGCCTGCGCCGGTTCCCATCGAGCCGGAATCGGTACCAGTAGTACCCGTACCCGTGCTACCTGGGCTAGTCATCGGCATCGATTGACCTTCCTGCAGCACCGGCTTGAACTCGGCACGACGGTTGAGCTGCATGTTCTCAGGCGAATCGTTCGGAGCCGCCGGACGACGCTCGCCGTAGCTCACGGTAGTCATGCGGGTTTCAGCGATGCCCTGCTTCTTGAGGTAGTTATAAGCAGCCTCGGCGCGGTTCTGGCCCAGCACCATGTTGTACTCGTCGGTGTTACGCGAGTCGCAGTGGCCTTCAATTGAGATGTTGATGCCGGGCGTAGCCGTCAGAATCTGGGTGAGGTTGTTCAACTCCGTAATCGACTCCGGACGCAGCTTGTACTTGTCGGTATCGAAGTAGATAGGCCGATAAGCAGCAAGCGAAGTCGTATCGATGTAGTTCACGTAGAAGTTCTTCGTGATTACGGTCGAGTCGTTGGTCGAAACCGGCACCGGAAACTCCTGCGTTTCGATGTTCTTGCCGTCCTTGCTCACCGCTACCTGATAGGTACGGCCCGAAAGCACCGCCACTTGGTAAGCACCATCGGGCTTGGTGATATCGCGGAAGCTCAGCGCCGTTTTGTCGGCCTGCGCACCGCTGAACACCAGCTCCACGCCCGGAATCACCGTCACACTGTCGCGCGCCGAGAACACCTTGCCTTGGATAATGGCATTTTTGATGTAGTTGATGGTGTAGATATCCTTCTCACCGTAACCCCCGATGCGGTAGCTGCTCAGGTAGGCGTACGAGCCGTCGGGGCTCAGGCGGTAGTAAGAATCGTCGTCGGGCGTATTGATGGGGTAGCCCAGGTTCTCCGCCGTGCCCCAGCGGCGGGTTTCGGCATTGTATTCCGACTTGAAGATGTCGTAGCCGCCCATCGTGTTGTGGCCCCGCGACGAGAAATACAAGGTTTTGCCATCACGGCTCAGATAGGGGCTGTCCTCGTCGTAGCGCGTGTTGATAACGCCGCCGAGCGATTTAGCCGGGCCGAAGTCGCCGCTCACACTCGAACGGGTGGTAACGTACAGGTCCAGCGTACCGTCCTCCGCGTAGCGGCCGGTGGAGAAGTAGAGCGTCAGTCCATCGGGCGTGATGTACGCGTCGCCCTCGTAAGATTTGGAGTTAACATTGTCACCCAAAGGCTTGGGGACAGACCAGCCGCCGGTAGCCGTTTTTTCCGCCACGAAAATATCGCCGTTGTTATCGTTGCGATACATCAACAGCTTGGTATCGTTGTCGAACAGCTGCGTCGAGGCATCGTGACCTTTGCCGTTCAGGGCGGCGCTCAGCGAGCGGGGAGCCTCCCAGTTCTCGTCATCTACGCGACGGGTTTCAAAGATGTCCTCGTAGTACTCGCCATCGGCGGCAATACTGTTGTTTTTCTTGTCGGTGAACTGACCCGTCGCCCCCGTCACTTTCTCACCCCGCGAAGTAAAAAGCAGCGTCTTATCATCCGACGAAATAACCGGGCTGTGCTCCGAGTACTGCGTGTTGATGGTTGGCCCCAGGTTTTTCACAAAAATATCCTTGGGCGAATTGAACTGCACCTTGGCATTTTTGCTGTGCTGAATGAGCTGGGCGAGCTCCTCTTTGCGCTGGTCATTCTTTTTCAACGTGACGTTGTAGGCCTGAAAGTGGGCCACCGCCTCGTCGAAATTATAGTTCAGGTGGTCTACCCGGCCGAGCCAGTACTCCACATCTTTCGAAACCTTCGGCTTGAGCTTCTGTGCTTTGTAAATGTAGTCACTCGCCTTTTCCTTGTCGAACGACATATAGGAAATACCGGCGTTAAACAGCGCTTTGGCGTTGTTCGGGTCTTTTGCCAATACCTTCTCGTAGAACGGAAGGGCGGCGCGGTAATTTTCCTGCTCGAATAACTTGTTGCCGGTTTTGAGGTCCTTGCCGGTGCTTTGCGCTTGAGCCGTAGCGGCAGTAGCGGCCGTAAGGGCAACGGCGCACGAGGCTTGCAGTAACCTTCTGGATAAGTTGTCCATTGGAGGAGAAGTTTGAAAAAAAGAAGTTTCTGAAGGGTTTTACTAGAAAACGTGCAGCGCTGTCATTTGTATTAGCAGCGCGTTAATTTTTGGGCTTATACTGAAAAACAGTGTTAGGGTTAGGCTTTCATGCTGCTTTGCACAAAAGGCAACCGCACCAAAAGCTAACAACAACGCACGCTTCGCCTCGTCAAATGCAGGACAATGACGGGCAAAGATAGGGTTTTTGCTTGCAAAAAGCGGTTTTGAACAAAAATTCGGCCATTAAGGCACTTCTAAAATCAAGTGTAGCGGCCTGCTGGCTTGGCAGGCATACTGCGCAAATATAGAAGCATCAATGAAATAGCCATTCAATACGCTGTTTTTTATTTAGTTCCCCAAGCCTTTGCTTTCGGGTGTAATTTTGCGCCCGTTGCTCATTTACCATTCGCTTATTTATCCGTTCGTCAATGATTATTCGTGATGCTCGCTTTCTAACCAGTAATTCAAGGGCCGACTTGTGCCCTGCTCCCACATTGCCGGAATTTGCTTTCATTGGTCGCTCCAACGTGGGCAAGTCGTCGCTCATTAATATGCTGACGGAGCACAAAGGTTTGGCCAAAACGTCGTCATCGCCCGGAAAAACGCAGCTCATCAATCACTTTGTTATCAACGATGACTGGTTTTTGGTTGACTTGCCGGGCTACGGCTATGCCAAAGTGAGCAAAACGTCCCGCGCCGAATGGGCGCGCATGATTAACTACTACCTGCGTCAGCGACCCAACCTCATGTGCGTGTGCGTACTCATCGACTCACGACACGCGCCCCAGTCTGCCGACCTGGAATTCATGGAGAAGCTCGGCGAGGAGGGCATTCCCTTCGTCATGATATTTACGAAGACCGACAAGCAGTCCACCGCGCAAACGAAAGCGTTGCTAGCCACCTACCTGGCCAAAATGAGTGAAATATGGGACGAGCTGCCCCGCTATTTTCAAACCTCGGCCGAAACAGCGCAGGGGCGCGAGGAAGTGCTGAACTTTATTGCCGAAGTGAACAAGGATTGGGTGGCCGGGGCGGAGAGCAATTCGTAAATTGGCCCTGTAATTGCCAGTAGCGGCGGGCCCGGACCGGGCAACTTTCCCTTGTTTTAACCTTCCTTATTAATAGCAGATTCATGGTACAAAAATCCTCTTTTTCGCAGCTGGTTTTTGGCTTGCTGCTGGCGGCTGCGGCCCCCGTTGTGGCCCAAACCACTCCCACTCCCCAGCCAGCCGCCGCCGAAAAAGGCGCGGGCCTCGGCGCGGCGGGTAAGGTCATCCCGGTGGCCGAATACTACGAAGGCGGCCAGGCGGCGATGTACGACTTCATTGCCAAGGAGCTGAAATATCCCCTCACGGCCAAGCGCAACCGCATCCAGGGCCAATGCATCGTCAGCTTCACGCTGAACCCGGATGGAAGCATGCAAGGCGTGAAACTGATAAAACAGGTGGGCGGCGGCACCGGCGAAGAAGCCTTGAGGGTAGTACGCCTGCTAAAATTCAACAACCCGGAGTATCCGATTCTTACCAGCTTGCCCATCGTGTTCAAGCTTAGCGCACCGACTCCGAAAGCTGCGGGAGGAGAATAAAGCCTAATTTTGAGCGAGGAACGAGTCCGAAGAACGAATACCTGCGGGTGCGCGGCCTTCGGTTTTTCCCGTTATTTCCTCATTTTACATTCATTACCAAAAAAGATGCCTTACGAACTGCAAGAGTTGGCCGCCATCAGCGGGATGCCCGGTCTCTACCGCCTGGTGCGCGCCGCGCGCCATGGTGTACTAGTTGAGAGCCTGGACGAAAAATCGACCCGTACCCTGGCCCCAGCTCGCAACAAAGTTTCGCTCCTGGCGGAGATTTCAATCTATACCCAGAACCCCGACGAGACGGTGCCCCTGACCGACGTGTTCGAGCGCATTTATCAAAAGCACGGCGCCACAGCACCGGTCACCGCCAAATCGAGCGAGGCCGAACTGACCGATTTCATGGCCAGCGTGATTCCCGACTACGACCGCGACCGGGTGTACCTGTCCGATATCAAGAAGCTGGCCAGCTGGTTTGGTATTGTGAGCAAGCAACTGCCCTATCAGGAAGCCGCTGCCCCAGCCGCTGAAGCACCAGAAACAACTGAGGAGGCGCCCAAAGTCAAGCGCAAATCTGCCAAGGCTGAAGCCGAAGCGCCGGCAACCGATAACGCTGAGTAAAAAGCATTCTGCGAGCAAAAAAGGGCCGTTCCTACTGGTAGGAACGGCCCTTTTTTGGTCCTGGCGTGCTTATTTCGCAGGTACCGCTTTGGCTTTCTGCTCTTGCACCAAGTAGGCTTCGGCGGCCTCCACCAGCTCTTTGCTGCCGATGAAGACTGGGCAGCGCTCGTGCGGGGTTTTGGGTTCGATTTCCATGGTGCGCTGGTAGCCGTTGGAACTTTTGCCACCGGCTTGCTCCACAATGAAAGCCAGCGGGTTGCACTCGTACATCAGCCGCAGCTTGCCCTGCGGATTTTTGGCGGTAGCCGGATAAATGTAGATACCGCCTTTCAACAGGTTACGGTGGAAGTCGGCCACCAGGGAGCCGATGTAGCGGGCCGAAAAGCTGTTGTCTTTGCAGTGCTTCAGGAAGGCCGCCACGCCGGACGAGAACAACTCGGAGCTGCCTTCATTAATGGAGTAAACGGAACCGGTCTTGGGCGTCTGAATGTCGGGGTGCGAGAGAAAAAATTCGCCCAGCGAGTGCTCGTAGGTGAAGCCGTTGACGCCGTTACCCGTCGTGTACACCATCATGGTGCTAGAGCCGTAGATGACGTAGCCGGCGGCCACCTGGTGAGTGCCGGGCTGCTGGCAATCGGCAGCCGTGCCCTCGCGGCCGGTGGGCGACACGCGGCGGTAGATGCTGAAAATGGTGCCGATGCTCACGTTCACGTCAATGTTCGAGGAGCCGTCGAGCGGGTCGATGGCCACCACGTACTTGCCCTGGTTGTTGCCGGTCTGAATCATTTCATCGTCTTCCTCCGAAATAATGGTGCACACCTCACCGCCGTTGCGCAGCGCCCGAATGAAGCGGATGTTGGCAATAACGTCGAGCTTCTGCTGGTCTTCGCCCTGCACGTTCTGGCTGCCGTAGGCGCCGGCAATGTCGATGAGGCCGGAGCGGTTGATTTCGCGGTTGACAATCTTGGCGGCCAGGGCAATGTCGCGCAGCAGCTGCGACAATTCTCCGGTGGCATACGGAAAGTCCTCCTGCTTGCGCATGATGAAACGGTCGAGGGTAGTGCCGACGGGCAGGGCCAGTTTGGTGTGGTCCATAAAAAGAGTTGAGTGGGAATGCTTCGGGCAAATTTACCCGGTTGGCGCCGAGAAAGCTACTGCCGCACGCAATCCGCTTTCTATTATCTGAAAAGGCACGTTTTCCAAAGCTAACAACCCGTAAACATGGCGCAACCGCTTCGGCCTCAAAAGTGCAATTCCCCACTTGCTTGCCTACTTTTGGCCCTTATGAAGGAGTTAGCAGGCTTACAGGTTTATAAATTTGGCGGGGCGTCGGTGAAGGATGCGGCGGCTATTCTCAACCTCTGCCGCATTGTGTGGGACTTTGGGTCGCAGGGGCCCTTGGTCATCGTGGTGTCGGCGATGGGCAAAACGACCAATGCGCTGGAGGAACTCTTTCAACTGGCTTTTGAGGGAAAAACTTACACCGAAAAGCTACAGAGCTTGGACCGGTTTCACTGCGGAGTGGCCGATAATGTGGTTTCCGTGCCCGACGATGAGTTTGGGGTGCCGGCCCTGGGCTACGGCGAAGTGACGCTGGGCACTCTCTTGGAAGAACTGCCAGAGCGGCTGTGCAGCGTCAACCCCAGTGAATACGACCAGCAATACGACCAAATTGTAGGCTACGGCGAGTTGCTATCGTCACTAATCGTGGCAAGAGCCTTGGGCGCGCAGTGGCTAGACTGCCGGTCCCTTATCCGCACGGACGACAACTGGCGCGAGGCCCGCGTGGACTGGGCCACTACAGAGCGCAACATCGGCGCAGCCCTGCTCCCAATGCTGGAATCGGGCGTAGTGGTGACCCAGGGATTCATCGGCGGCACTTCTGACGGCCGCACCACCACGCTGGGCCGCGAGGGCTCCGACTACACGGCCGCCATCCTGGCCTACTGCCTGCGGGCCGAATCGGTGACTATCTGGAAGGACGTGGCCGGCCTGCTCAACGCCGACCCCAAGATATTTCCCGACACGGTGCGCTACCCTGAAATCAGCTACCGCGAAACCATCGAAATGGCGTATTACGGCGCGTCGGTTATTCACCCCAAAACCCTGAAACCGCTGGCCGACCGCAACATTCCGCTGCGGGTGAAGTCGTTTCTGGACCCCGACGCCGCCGGCACGCTCATTCACGACTGCCAGCACCCGGCGCTGGCCCCGGCCTTCATCTGCAAAACCGAGCAGTGCCTTATATCCTTCGAAAGCAAGGATTTTGCGTTTGTGTCGGAGAAAAATCTGGAAGTCATATTTGGGGCGCTGGCGCAGGCGCGGCTCAAAATCAACGTGATGCAGAACTCGGCCATCAGCTTTTCGGTGTGTACCGACTTTTCGGAGCGCCGCGTGCACCAGCTGATGGACTTGCTGCGCGAGCAGTTCACGCTGCATTACAACACCGGCCTGACGCTCTTCACCATCAAAAACTACGACGCAGCCAGCATTGCACGCCTCACCGCGGGCAAACGCCTGCTGCTAGAGCAGCGCACGCGGGGCACTTTTCAGTTTGTGTGCGCCGCGTAGCGCAGGCGTTGTAATCCGCGCGTTTTCTAATCTGGCTATTCTTTTCACTCGCGGACTACACAGTCCGCGCTACTTCCCTCCCGCATGGAATTTATTCTCGTAACGCCTCAGTCCCGGCCCGGCGTGGCCCTCATCCAGCTCAACCGCCCCAAAGAGCTGAACGCGCTGAACCTGCAATTGATGCTGGAAATCCGCGATGCCCTCAAGACGCTGGACGAGGACGAGGCCGTGCGCGTGGTCGTCATCACGGGCAACGAGCGGGCTTTTGCCGCCGGGGCCGACATCAAGCAGATGGCCGGCAAAACCGCCATCGACATGCTCATTACCGACCAGTTCAGCACCTGGGACCAGATTCGCAAGTTCCGCAAGCCGCTCATTGGGGCCGTGTCGGGGTTTGCGCTGGGCGGCGGCTGCGAGCTGGCCATGACCTGCGACATGCTGGTGGCCTCGGAAACGGCGCAGTTCGGGCAACCCGAAATCCGCATCGGAACCATGCCGGGCGCGGGCGGTACCCAGCGCCTCACGCGCGCCGTGGGCAAGGCCAAAGCCATGGAAATGGTGCTGACCGGCGAATTTATTTCGGCCCAGGAAGCGCACCGCCTGGGGTTGGTAAACCGCGTGGTGCCCGTGGGGCAGTACCTGGAGGAAGCCTATCGGCTGGCGGCCAGCATCGCGGCCATGTCGCCGGTGGCGGCCCGCCTGGCCAAGGAATCCGTAAACCGGGCATTCGAAACCCATCTGGACGAGGGCCTGCACTTCGAGCGCAAGAACTTCTACCTCACCTTCGCCTCCGAAGACCAGAAGGAAGGAATGGCGGCCTTCGTGGAAAAACGCAAGCCGGACTTCAAAGGCCGATAGGAATAAATTAAAAATTGAGAATGAAAAATTAAAAGTGGTTAGCCTCCGCAGCCTCGTTTTCGTTCTTCTGTTTCCGCAGCCAGTTTTTAATTTTTCATTCTCAATTTTTAATTCCCTCCAATGTCAGTACTCGTGGGCAAACGCGCCCCTTCCTTCAAAGCCACCGCCGTTATCGATGGCACGTTCGAAGAAGACTTTTCGCTGGACCGCTATTTGGGCAGAAAACACGTCTTGTTCTACTTTTATCCCGCCGATTTCAGTCTGGTTTGCCCCACCGAAATCCTGGCATTCCAGGACCGGATGGCCGAATTTGACCGCCGGGGCGTGGCCGTGGTAGGCTGCTCCACCGATTCGCAGTACGCCCACCTCGCCTGGCAGCTGAAGCCGCGGGACAAAGGCGGCATTGCCGGCGTGAAATACCCGCTGGTTGCCGATGCCACTAAAACCATATCGGCCAACTACGACGTACTCGGCGGCCACTACGACTACAACGAACAGGGCGAAATGACCTTCACAGGTTCGCCCATGGCCTACCGTGGGTTGTTCCTGATTGACAAAGACGGCATTGTACGCCACCAGCTGGTGAACGACCGGCCCCTGGGCCGCAGCATCACCGAAGCCCTGCGCATGATAGATGCTTTGCAGCACTACGAAAACAATGGCGAAGCCTGCCCTGTGGACTGGCAAGCCGACGCGCACGACTAGAATGCACAAACAGCGGCGGGCTTGGGCCAGATTAGCGTAATTTTGGGCCTTGCTCTTCTTTTATAACATAGCCCTGGGCCTTTATGGCCTATTCCTGAGCCTGTTGGCTCCGTTTGTGCCCAAGGCGGCGGCCTGGGTGGCGGGCCGCCGCGGGTTGCTGGCGCACATTCGGCGCACCATTGGCACCGACGCGGCGCCCCGCGTTTGGTTCCACTGCGCTTCGCTCGGCGAGTTTGAGCAGGGCCGGCCACTGCTGGAAGCCTACCGGAAAGCCCACCCGGCCACCAAGCTGGTGCTCACTTTTTTCTCGCCTTCGGGCTACGAAATTCGCAAGGATTGGCCGGGCGCCGACTACGTCTTTTACCTGCCGCCGGATACGCGTGGCAACGCCCGCGCTTTCCTGGATGTGGTGCAGCCGCAACTGGTAGTGTTTGTGAAGTATGAGTTCTGGTACCACTTTCTGAATGAGACCCGCCAGCGGGGCATTCCAGCGGTGGTAGTATCGGCTATTTTCCGCAAAAGCCAGGTTTTCTTCAAGCCCTGGGGCGGCTTCTTTCGCGGTATTCTCAGGCGATTTGCGCATATTTTCACTCAAAACGAAGCGTCGGCCCAGCTGCTGCGCGACGTGGGAATCAGTCAAGTGATCGTGGCCGGTGATACCCGCTTTGATACAGTGGTAGCCACGGCGGCCTTGCCCCCGAGAGTGTTGCCTGTGGTCAGCGCCTTCGTGGCCGATGGCGCGCCCGTGCTGGTAGTGGGCAGCAGCTGGCCCGAGGACCTGCCCGCTTTGGCACCGCTAATTCGCCGCTACGGGACCGATTTGCGGGTGCTGATAGCGCCCCACGAAATCACGGAAGGCAACCTGCGCTTAGTAGAAACCTCGTTTCCCGGCCTCGTGCAGCGGTATTCGCAGGCCGAGCCGGCAACCGTGGCGCAGAGCCGCATCCTGTTGTTCGATAACATTGGCTTGCTGAGCCAGCTGTACCGTTTTGGCCACTACGCCTACATCGGGGGGGCGTTTGGCAAGGGCCTGCACAACACGCTGGAGGCCGCGGCATTTGGCTCGCCCTTATTTTTTGGGCCTGCTTATGAAAAATTTCAGGAGGCCACCGAATTAGTCGCGCTTAAATGCGCGTTTCCCATTCACAACGCGCAGGAGTTGGAAGCGGCATTCACTTATCTATGGCACAACGAGGAAGCCCGCCTGCGGCTCCAAGACGCCCTGCTTGACTACGTGCACGGCCAGGCCGGCGCCACCCGCACCATTATGGCCGCGCTGCCCGGCCTCACTACCTCATGAACCCTGACATCGCCTCCCCTCCTGCTCCCAATGCCTTACTAGCTGGCACAGTGGTAAAATCCACGGGCTCGTGGTACGTGGTGCGCGGCCTCGAAACCGGCCAGCTATACCGATGCCGCCTGCGGGGCAAATTCAAGATCAAAGGACTGAAGGTGAGCAACCCACTGGCCGTGGGCGACCATGTGGAATTTACGGTGGAAGCGCAGGCGGAAGGGGCGGCGGTTATCTCGCACATCGTGCCGCGCCGCAACTACATCATTCGCCGCTCGGTGCACAAAACCGGCCATTCGCACATCGTAGCCGCCAACCTGGACCAGGCGCTACTGGTCGTCACGCTGGTATCGCCGGCCACGTCCTTCGGTTTCATCGACCGCTTTTTGGTGACCGCCGAGGCCTACCATGTGCCCGTCACGCTGCTGTTCAACAAAACTGACCTCTACGACGCTGAGGGCTTTGAGTACCAGGCCGAAATTGCGGGCATGTACGCCAGCCTGGGCTACCGCAGCCTGACCTGCGCGGCCACTACCGGCGAGGGCGTCCCGGAAATTGACCACCTCCTGGATGGCAAGGTGAGCCTGCTGGCCGGCCACTCCGGCGTGGGCAAAAGCACGCTCATCAACGCCCTCGTGCCCGACCTGGACCTGAAAACCGCCGAAATCAGCGAGTTCTCCGACAAGGGCGTGCATACCACCACCTTTGCCGAAATGCTGGAAGTGCGCCCCGGCACCCACATCATCGACACGCCGG
>JAYSZD010000482.1:0-1619 GCA_043738185.1 Hymenobacter sp.
CTACACCGGCGACTTTGGCTTCCGCGAAGGCGTGGCCAGCTTCGACCCCTCGGCCACCGGCATCATCCTCTGGACGCGCTACACCCCCGCCACCAACGAGCCCGGCGACGCGGAAATCCGCTGGGAAATAGCCACTTCCAGCGCTTTCAGCCCGCTGGTGGCCAGCGGCACGATGGCCGCTACCGCCGCCGCCGACTACACGGCCGCCGTGGACGTGCCCGGCCTCGCGGCCAACACCAAGTACTACTACCGTTTCCGCAGCGCGCGCACCCAGGCCGCGTCGGTGGTGGGCGAAACCAAAACCCTGCCCACCGGCAACCAGGCCGGCAGTGTGAAACTGGCCGTGGTGTCGTGCGCCAACTTCCAGGCCGGCCTCTTCAACGTGTACGGCGCGGTGGCGGCCTCCGACGCCGACGCCGTGGTGCATCTCGGCGACTACATCTACGAGTACGGCGCGGGCGGCTACGGCACCAACCCCACCACGGCCGGCCTGAACCGCGCCCACCTGCCGGCCACCGAAATCGTGAGCCTAAGCGACTACCGCACCCGCTACCGCCAGTACCGCTCCGACAAGCAGCTCCAGCGCGCCCACCAGCTCAAGCCTTTCATCTGCGTGTGGGACGACCACGAGTACACCAACAACGCTTATGTGAGCGGGGCCGAAAACCACCAGCCCGCCACCGAGGGCAGCTTCGAAGACCGCAAGCGCGTGGCCAACCAGGCCTGGTTCGAGTTTCTGCCCGCCCGCACCCCCGACAAAACCAAAATTTACCGCCGCTTCGAGTTCGGCAACCTGGTGAACCTGCTCATGCTCGACACCCGCATCGCGGGCCGCGACCTGCAGCTGAACCTGGCCGATTACTTTAGCGCGACCGGCGCTTTCAATGCTACGGCCTTCGGCGCGGCCTGGCAAAACCCCAACCGCAAGATGCTGGGCACCGACCAGTTGAACTGGCTGACCGGCGCCATGGGCGGCAGCAGCGCCCGGTGGCAGGTGCTGGGCTCGCAGGTGCTCATGGGCAAGATGTACATTCCGGCCGAGCTGCTGCCGCTGGTGGCGCAGCTGGCCGCCGGCCCCACGCCCGCCGGGCTGGCCCAGTACAACACCCAGGCCACGCAGCTCAGCATCATCAAAACCCGCGTGCTGGCCGGCGACCCCACCGTGACGGCCGCTGAGCGCGCCCGCGTGACCACCGTGCTGCCCTACAGCCTCGACGCCTGGGACGGCTACCCCGCCGAGCGCGAGCGGGTGTTTGCCGCCGCCGCCGGCAAGAAGCTGATTTCGCTGGCCGGCGACACCCACAACGCCTGGCACAACGACCTGACCACCGCCGGAGGCCAGCGGGCCGGGGCCGAGTTTGCCTGTCCCTCGGTATCGTCGCCCGGCTTCGAGGCTTTTCTGGGCGGCAACGCCACCGCCATCGCGGGCTTCGAGCAGTCGAACGCGCTGCTGATTGACGACCTGCAGTACGTCAATGCCTCCCGGCGCGGCTACGTCCTGGCCACCTTCACCACCAGCACCGCCACCGCCGAATACCGCTACGTGGCCGGCCTGGAAACCGAGAACATTGCCACCACCACGGGCCGCACGGTGGTCGAAGTATAATGCCAACCACGAC
>JAYSZD010000483.1:0-3922 GCA_043738185.1 Hymenobacter sp.
GGCGGCGCACCTCTGACGGCCGCCGGCGCACGTTGCTGTGGAGTGGGGCGCTGTTTTTTGGCTTTTTCAGCATAGCGGCAACCAAAATGCCCTCTTACACCTACGTGGCGTCCCCCTGCATCCTCTTTCTGGTCGCGGCGGCATGGGCCGAAGGTGTGGCGTGGCTGAGGCGCGTCACCGGGCGGGCGGCGCTGCTGCTCGAAGGCATGCTGTTGCTCGTGATGGTGGGGGCAGACCTGCGCCCCACCGCCTTACTCAAGCACCACACCCTGCGTTTTGTCGCGCCCGCCGCGCAAGCCGAACGCAGGGCCAAGCAGCAGTGGGCCACCGCTTATCGCCGCTTAGACCAAGCGGTGCCGGCTGGGCGCGTCGTATTCAATGCACCTAGTGGTACCGAAATGGCGGCTATGTTTTATTCGCACCGTGTTGTGTATGCCGGGTGGCCCACCGAAGCAGAATACCGGGTGTTGTCTCAGCAAGGCATGCAACTCGCCGCTTTTGCTCCCCGCGAAAACCCGCTGCCCGCCTATTTACGTCAAGCGGCCATTACATTAATTCCGAACCCTGTTCAGGTGGACGAGGGGAGTACCCCGTGGTGAAAGTGCTTTTTCGTTCGTTAAACGCCAAAAACCGGTCTGGCTTTTCTACCCCACTGCTTGTTGTACAATTCCTTAATTGTAGCGCTGCTGGAACTGTGGCGCGAACCCTGAGACGCGCTGCTTCTCCTGAACTGCGTAACAGCAGATATTAGACGTTGCCGAGCCTTTACGTGTACTGAACCAGGGCAAAATACAGCGGCATGCCCAGCGTAATATTGAGGGGAAACGTGACGCCCAGGGCCATGGGCAGGTAGAGGCCGGGGTCGGCTTTGGGGGCGGCCAGGCGCATGGCGGCCGGCACGGCAATGTAGGAGGCACTGGCTGCCAGAATGGCGAAAATGAACCGGTTGCCCACGCTCTCGGTGACGCCGTGACTGATGACGGCCACCACGCAGCCGTTGAGCAGCGGCACGAGTATGGCGAAAGCCGTGACGAAGCGACCGTAGCGCAAAAAGGCGGTGAAGCGCCGGGCCGTAACCATGCCCATTTCGAGCAGAAAAATAGCCAGAAACCCCTTGAAAATGTCCGTGGTGAAGGGCTTGATACCGTCGGCCTGTTTGGTGTCGGCAATCAGGCCGATGACGAGGCTGCCGAGTACCATGAGCACGCTGCCGTTGGTGAAGGCGTGCTGTACCAGCGGGCCCAGCCGGGGCGCGGCGGCCGAGTCGTCGGCTTCGTAGTGCCGCAACAGCATCACGCCCACGATGATGGCGGGCGCCTCCATTAGGGCCATCACGGCCACCATGTGCCCGTCGAAGTGCAGTTGCTGGGCCTCCAGAAACGACACGGCCGCTACGAATGTGACGGCGCTCACCGAGCCGTAAGCCGCCGCCACCGCCCCGGCATCGGCCACGCTCAGCTTGCGCTTGAGCACGAAGAAAGTGTAGAGCGGAATCAGGGCCGAAAGCAACAGCCCAAACCCCAGCGAGTACAAAATTTCAGCGTTGAAGGGGCTGTGCGCCAGTTCCTGCCCGCCCTTGAAACCGATGGAAAACAGCAGGTACAGGGAGATGAACTTGACCGTAGTGGGCGGAATTTCCAGGTCGCTTTTAACGGCGGTGGCGATGATGCCAAGCACGAAAAACAATAGCGTCGGATTGGTCAGGTTGGACAGTAGTAAGTGTGTGTCCATGCAGAAAACGCGAAAATATGAGCGGGGAAGTCAGCCCGCTACTGCATAAAGCCGCCGCAGGAAAACCCAAAATCGCTGCAAAGCTACTGGGCAATGTAGGCTATGCAATCTAAAACAATACATTTATTATTAAAATAAATAGTAAAGCTATTAAATACGCGCAAGCCGTCGCTTAGACTACCGTTGTTTTGTCCTGTCAAGATACTCGTTAATAGTATTTTATAAGAGCTGAACTGTCGTAGGAACGCACCTTGGCGCGTTCGGCGTCTGAGCGCACGGTCAGGCCACGCACCGGCAAGACAACGCCCTTTCCAGATGCCGAACGCGCCAAGGCGCGTTCCTGTCAGGAGCTGACCGCTCTAATCGGGTAATAGCAGCACTTTCCAGGCCTCCACCAGCCGCCCTTCGGCCAGAAACTGGCGGCCTAGCTGTAGCAGTTGCTTTTTCAACTCCGGCGCATCGGCGTGGTGCTTGTTTAGGAGGTAGGCCACCATGGGCTCGGTCTGGAATGCCTCGACCTGCGCGGGCGTGGGCAGGGCGTCGCGCTCGATGTTGGCCAGGCGGCCCAGCTCGTTGCCGGTGAGCACGTCGGAAGTGCGCAGGTGCTCGGGCAGCTGGTCGATGCCGATGCCGATGTGGCGGTTGGGCTTGGGCACTTCGAAAAGGCTGGCGCCGCTGGCCCGGCAGTACCAGTCGCCGCCGAGGCGGGCCACGGCGTCGAGCTTGAACGGGTCGATGCCGGTGGCGTCGGGCAGCAGAATATCCTGCCGGAAGTGGGCCCGTACCACCCGGCACACCACGAGGTTGCCGGCGCCGTTGTTCTGGCCCAGCTCAATCACCTGTTCCACCACGCACTCAAACGCGGCCGGGGCCTCGGCCACGCGCGGCGGGCGCACCAGCTCGGATGCCAGCTCGGTGAGGCCGGCTTTGGTGAATTCGTTCACGCCCTTGCCGTACTCGGTACTGGCCAGCGACATCTGCTCAACCAGGGCAAAATCGCAGATGTTGATGACGACTTCGGGCACCTCACGCACGTTTTGCAGGGTGTGCTTCTGGCTGTTGTCGCGCACGCGGTTGGCCGGCGAAAACACCAGAATGGGCGGATTGGAGCTGAAAGCGTTGAAGAAGCTATACGGGCTCAGGTTTACCCGGCCTTCGGCGTCGATAGTGCTGGCGAAAGCCACCGGCCGCGGCGCCACCGCGCCCACCATAAAGGGGTGCCACTGGCTGGGCGTGAGGTCGGAAGGAGTGAGGGAGTGAAAAACGCGTTCGGGAACAGGCATAAGCAGGAGCGGGGCCGCTAACAAATCAGTGAAATAACCGACCAAAGCTAGAGCCGTTTTAAGATTGGCCGGAGGCGGCTGGCAAAGCAGGGGAACAACTGTGCCCAAATTTTGCTAAACTGATATATGTTTGCTCAATTGATGTAGATTTAGGCAGTTTTTATTTTGATACTTAACCCATGACCACGCCTACCTGCCCCAAATGCGAATCGACAGCGGCTACGAAAAGTGGCGTGGTGAATAACCGGCAACGGTTTAAGTGTAAAAACTGCGGCTATCATTTCACGGTGGCCAAAATCGGCCGCGAAGTCGATAGCTACTACGTTATCAAAGCCTTGCAGCTTTACATCGAAGGCGTGAGCTACCGCGAGATTGAGCGCCTGCTGGGCGTGAGCCACGTGAGCGTAATGAACTGGGTGAAGAAGTACGGCGTACGCGCCCCGCGCCAAACCGACTACCATCCCACCTATAAAATAATGAACCATAGTGAGCTGGCCGCATTTTTTCAGGTGCCTAGCAACCTGAAAGGTGCCGGTATGGTGGTGACGGAGCTGGGCGATAAGTTCATGGTGATTCGCTGGGAGCGGTTCCGGGCCGGGTAAGGCTTGGTTGGAGAAGGGAAGCTATAGAAATTAGCAAAAATATAGTGTGATGGTAGCAAAGCGTCCAGCGGCGCTGCTACTTAGGTGTCGCAAAGACTGCCTGGATGCGGTCTGGCGCTAAGCGGTACTATCTCGTTCCCTCTCATTCACTAATCCTTTCATTGCTTATGCGAACTCCTCGCTACGCTTTAGCTCTCAGTGGCTTCGTGCTGGCCAGTGCCGGTGCGGCTTTCGGCCAAGTGCCTACGCCGCCATCGCCACCCCCGGCCGAAACGCCCATCGTGCCGGCCGGCACCAACCCGCTTC
>JAYSZD010000484.1:0-10417 GCA_043738185.1 Hymenobacter sp.
ACCAGCAAGAAAAAACAGAGAAAGTGACGCACCGTCATGGAAATATTTTAGGGAAAGCGGATAACGATTGGTCCACAAATTAACTCATTATCGGGTAAGCCCGTTGCCGCCGCTTCCGAAGCGGCGGCAACGGGCCGCCCAACCGGCTAGCCCAGCGAGGCGGGACCGTAATCGCCGGAAGGCACGGGCTGCGGCGGGGCGGCCACTTCGGCGCCCACGGGCAGGGGAAGCTGCCACGCGGTGCTGAGCTGCTGAAGCCCGGCGTAGGCCGTCAGGTCGAACTGGCAGGGCACCACGGAAACGTAGTTATTGGCCAGGGCCCACTCGTCGGTGTCGGTGCCGTGGTCGAGGTTGATGAAGGAGCCGATGAGCCAGTAGTACGGCCGCTGATAAGGGTCGAGGCGACGGTCGAATTCCTCCTGCCACTTGGCGCGGGCCTGCCGGGCCAGCCGCAGGCCGGCAATGGGCGTATCCGATTTTTTGGGAATGTTGACGTTCAGGGCCGTGCCGGCGGGGATGCCGTGCTCCAGCGCGTGGCGGCATACCTGGCTCACCCATTCGGCGGCGTGTGAGAAGTCGGCGTTGGGGCCGTACTCACACAAGGAGAAGCCCACGGCGGGCAGGCTCTCAATGGCGGCTTCGATGGCGGCCGACATGGTGCCGGAGTACAGCACGTTCACCGAGGCATTGGAGCCGTGGTTGATGCCGGACACCACGAGGTCGGGCGTGCGGTCCTTCAGCACGTAGTGCTTGGCGATTTTCACGCAGTCGGCCGGGGTGCCGGAGCATTCGTAGGCTTCGACATCGGGGCCGAAAATCGGGTTCTTGGACAGGCGTAGCGGGTGGCCGATGGTGATGGCGTGGCCCATGCCGGACTGCGGGGAATCGGGAGCGACGACCACTACTTCGGCCCCGAGGGCCTGCATGGTTTCGACCAGGCACCGAATGCCGGGCGCGGTGATGCCGTCGTCGTTAGAAACAAGAATGAGGGGGCGGGAAGCTGCCATAAAATCAGTAGGAAAAGGGTAAAGCACGGCTGGGCCGGCTGCAAAGGTAGGCCCCTCGCCTACCGCCGCCGGTTGAAAAATGTTTTGAAGCCAAACGCAGCACGTTACAGCCGAGCCGTCGTAATTAGCGGTTTGAAACGCACACTTCACCTTACATTCCAATGATTTTCACGAACCGCTACCGCTTTCACGACCTGGGCTTGCTGCTGCTACGCGTCGGGCTGGGCGTTATGTTTATGGTGCATGGCTTTCCCAAGCTGGCCGGCGGCCCGGCGGCCTGGGCCGGCCTCGGCGGCGTAATGAGCAGCGTGGGACTGGGCTTCGCGCCCACGTTCTGGGGTTTTCTGGCGGCCATGGCCGAGTTTGGGGGCGGGCTGCTGCTGGCCGTGGGCCTCTGGTTCCGGCTGGCCTGCTTCGGCCTGCTCGTCACCATGATAATGGCCACGGTGATGCACCTGAGTAAGGGCGACGGCTTCGGCGGCTACGCACACGCGCTGGAATCGGCGTTTGTGTTTCTGGGCCTGCTGCTGGCCGGGCCGGGGCGCTACAGTTTAGATGAGCGGCTGTTTGGCAGCCGCGTGAGGTAGGCTGATTTGTACGCAAGGAAGCAGCAGGAAACTCCCCTCCTTCCCACGGAGGGGATGTTCAAACCTTTGGTTTGAACTGGGGTGGTTGTGGGCGTTGAACAACTTGCTGCACAGAAATTTCCTGGTAGTCTGTCAGGTCTTATTCAACGCCCACAACCACCCCCGTCCGAACCTTCGGTTCGAACATCCCCTCCTTGGTAAGGAGGGGAGTTCGTTCATTTGCGGCATGCTTACTTTTTTCCTTGCCGCCGTGCTCACCACTGCTTCCCTCCCACCGGCCGACGCCTGGCGCACGCCGTTTGAGAACGACCCCGCGGGCAACACCACGGCCACCCACGCCGAGTGCGTGGCCTACTACCAGAGGCTGGCCGCGGCCTATCCCCAACAGCTGCACCTGGCCGAGGCCGGACCCACCGATTCGGGGCAACCGCTGCACGAGGTGGTGCTCTCGGCCGACGGCGACGCCGACCCGGCCAGCTTGCGCCGCAAAAACCGCCGCATCCTGTTCATTCAAAACGGCATCCATCCCGGCGAGCCGGAGGGCATCGACGCCAGCATGATGCTGGCCCGCGACCTGCTGCAGCAGCCCAAGCTGCAAAAGCTGCTGGAGTTGGTCACGGTGGTTATCGTGCCGGTGTACAATGTGGACGGGATGCTGAACCGCAACGCCACCACCCGCGTGAACCAGAACGGGCCGGCGGCCTACGGCTTTCGCGGCAACGCCCGGCACCTGGACCTGAACCGCGACTACATCAAGCAAGACTCGCGCAATGCACAGTCATTTGCCCGGCTTTTCCAGAAGTGGCAGCCCGACGTGTTCGTAGAAACGCACACCTCGAACGGGGCTGACTACCAGTACACCATGACGCTCATTGCCACCCAGCACAGCAAGCTGGCCCCGGCCCTGGGGCGCTATCTGCAAAGCCAGCTGCTGCCGGCGCTGTACCAGCGCATGGCGCAAAAAAAATGGCCCATGACGCCCTACGTGGACTTCGAAGGCCCCACGCCCGACAGCGGCCTGCGCGCTTTTCTGGAATCGCCGCGCTACTCCACCGGCTACGCGGCCCTGTTCAACACCATCGGTTTCATGCCCGAGACGCACATGCTCAAGGCCTTCGCGCCCCGCGTGCACGCCACCTACGACTTCCTGAAAACCATGCTCGAAACCGTGGGGCAGCAGGCCGGGCCGCTGGCCGCCGCCCGCGCCCAGGCCACCGCCGACCTGGCCGCCCAAACAACCTTCCCCCTGGCCTGGACCCTGGACGAAAGCCAACACGAAACGGTACCCTTCCGCGGCTACGAAGGCCGGACGAAGCCCAGCGACGTGAGCGGCCAGCCCCGCCTCTACTACGACCGCGCCGCGCCCTTCACCCGGCCCGTGAAATACTTCAACACCTACCGGCCCACCACCACCGCCCGCCGGCCCACGGCCTACCTCATTCCCCAGGCCTGGGGCGAAGTGGCGGACCTGCTGCGCCGCAACGGCGCCACCCTGACGCCGCTCACCAAGGAAATACGCGTGCCCGTGGAAGTGTACTACGTGGAAGATTTCAAGACTACGCCCAGGCCCTACGAAGGGCACTACCTGCACAGCCAGGTGCGGCTGCGCACCGCCACCGAAACCACCACCTTCCGGCCAGGCGACTACGTAGTGTACCTCGAAGCCGGCGCGCCCGTGCGCTACCTGCTGGAGACGCTGGAGCCGCAGGCCACCGATTCGTTCTTCGCCTGGGGCTTCTTCGACAGCGTACTCCAGCAGAAAGAGCACTTCTCCGACTACGTGTTTGAGGACCTGGCCGCCGACCTGCTCCGGCGCGACGCCCCGCTGCGCGCGCGGCTGGAAAAGCTGAAGCAGGACAACCCCGCCTTTGCTGCCAACGGCCCGGCCCAGCTGGAATGGGTGTACCAAAACTCGGCCTACCACGAGCCCGGCCACAACCGCTACCCCGTGGCGCGGTGGCTGGGCCAAGGCCATGTGGGCGACTAAACGGCCGGGCTGCGTTTGGTGTTATTTACGGGCTTCCGAAACCTGATACAACCGCATATACAGGCCGCTATATTTTGAAGAAATTTATTTTTTAAGCCTGTTTTATTAAAAATATAATCACAAACGTTTGGGTAACTTGCTTTTTTCAATAAGATTTACTATCTACCATTACAAATTACGATTTCCATAATTGCCCGAATTTTGAACTTTTGGTCAGGTAGTGCGGCCCTATACCTTGCAATCGTTCTCACCAAAATTCCCACCCACTTATGGAAACATTGCTTCGCGGCACCACCCGCGCCGCTTTGGTTGCGGCCCTGCTCACGCTGGGCGGCTGCGCCAAGGAAAACCTCAACCCCACGGCCAGCGCGCCGGTGCCGGTTGCCCCCACCTCCACCAATGCCACCGTGGCCAACGGGGTAATGATGCAGGGCTTTTACTGGGACGTGCCCACCAACACGCCGGCCGGCACCTGGTGGCAAAACCTGGGCAGCAAGGCCACCGAGCTGAGCCAGGCCGGCATCACGGCCATGTGGCTGCCGCCGGCTTACAAGGGCGGCAGCCAGAGCGACGTAGGCTACGGCGTGTACGACCGCTACGACCTCGGCGAGTTCAATCAGAAGGGCACCGTGGCTACGCGCTATGGCACCATTGGCCAGCTGCAGAGCGCCATTGGGGCGCTGCACGGCCAGGGCATGCAAGTGTACGAAGACATGGTGATGAACCATCTCACCTGGGCCGACGCCCAGGAGAACGTGAACGGCAACAACGTGTACACGCGCTTCAACTACACCGGCCGCAACAACACTTACAGCGCCTACAAATGGAGCTCGGCCAACTTCACCGGCACCCAGCAGGCCCCCAACAACGGCTGGTATCAATTTAGGGCATACGACTTCCAGCCCTACGCCAACAACGACGCCTACGACAACCTGCTGGGCTCGGAAATCCAGTACAACAACAACCCGTCAAACGTGAATGAAACCATCGGCTGGGGCAACTGGATTACCAATAAGCTCCAGCTCGACGGCTACCGCCTCGACGCTACCAAGCACATGTACACGCCCTTCGTGAACCAGTGGCTGGATGCGGTGAAGGGCAGCAGCGGCCGCTTCGCCGTGAGCGAGGCCTGGTTCCGCAACCTGGCCGACATGAACAACTACGCCGCCGCCACCGGGGGCCGCACCAGCCTCTTCGACGTGCCCCTGCACTATGTATTCAACGCCATGAGCAACGGCAACGGCAGCTGGGACATGCGCGGCCTGCAATTCGCCGGCTTCACCGAAGCCAACGGCGCGCTGTCGGTTTCCTTCGTCGACAACCACGACACCGACCATACCACCGGCGCGCTGTACTCGCCGGTTTCCAACCTGAAGATGCTGGCCTACGCCTACATCCTGACCCGCGACAAGGGCTACCCCTGCGTGTTCTACCGCGACTACTACGAGTACGGCCTGGGCGCCCAGATTAAGAAGCTCATCGCCATCCGCAAGGCCAACGGCTACGGCGCGGCCTCCGAGTACACCAGCGTGAACGATGCCAACGTGTACGCCTACTCCCGCGCCGGCGACGCCACCCACAAGGGCCTGCTGATGCTGCTCAACGACGGCGGCGGCGCGGCCAGCAAGGGCATCACCACGCCCTTCAAAAGCGTCAGCCTCACCGATGCCACCGGCAACAACGGCGGCACTATCACCACCAACGCCAGCGGCTACGCAGTGTTCCCGGTGGGGGCCCGCTCCTACGCCGTGTGGGTGCCCACCGGCGGCACCACCACGCCCCCGCCCACCGGCGGCGGCAGCGGCACCACGGCGGTGGCTTTCAACGTGACGTACTCCAACACCGTGAGCGGCCAGGATGTGTACGTGGTGGGCAGCACCGCCCAGCTCGGCGCCTGGAACACGGCCAATGCCATCAAGCTCAGCGGCGCAACGTGGCCGGTGTGGAAAGGCACTATCAACCTAACCAGCGGCACGACGGTAAGCTACAAATACATTCGCAAGGATGCGGCCGGCAGCGTGCTGTGGGAAGGCGGTGCCAACCGCACCTTCACCCCCACCGGCACCAGCCAGACGCGCACCGAAACCTGGCAATAGCGCCGGCCATCCGGGCCGCTGCAATGGCCCAACGCCAAAAAGGCGACCCCGTGGTGGGGTCGCCTTTTTACTTTTACCAACTAGAAGAAACCGTGACTAACGGCTATCTGAGTGCGCGGAAGCAGCCCGCTTAAACGGTATCAGCACTTCCTCAATGAGGTGGATGACGCCGTTGTTGCACACGATGTAGGCATTGGCCAGCTCGACCGGGGCGGTATTGGTGCCGCTCACGAACAGGTGCGGCGCCTGCCCGCTCACCTTCAGGGCAAACGCGGAATTGAGCGTGCGCAGGGTCTGCCCGGCTTTCAGGGCCTCGCTGGGGTAGCGGCCGGGCACGACGTGGAAGCGCAGCAGCAGCTCCAGCTGGTGGGGGTCGAGGCCCTGGCCAGTGGTACTGGCCCGCCCCAGGCCCGTGGCTTCGAGACGGGCAAAGGCGGCGTTGGTGGGCACGAACACGGTGGTGGGCACCGTGGGCTGGTTCAGCAGCGAGTCGAGCCGGGCGGCTTTGGTGGCCGCGTAGAATTTGGAGGCCAGGCCCAGCAAGGCCAGCGTCTGGGCCACGGTTTTGCCCGGCACCGGCGGGGCGGGCTTGCGGGTTTGGGCGTGGGCGGGTTGGACGGTGGCGCAGGTGGCGGCCAGCAACGTCGCACTACAGCAGGCAACAAGAAAGCGACGCATGGGACTGGATTTTTTTTAAGGAAGCAAGATAGCCGTTTTCTCAGTCCGGCATTTCGGGTGGGAATGAACGCCAAAACGCCCCGCGTACCGAGTGGTACGCGGGGCGTTTTGGCGTTCATCCGGCTCCCCTCTCCCAGAGGCTTCGCGCTTGCAGCGAACCGGGGCCCGCCCCGTAAGGGTTTCGTGGGGTGCTACCGCCGGCGGCGCGGCTTCTCCTCTTCGTCGTCCTCGTCCTCGTCGTCATTATCGCCGAAGGTGGGCATGGTGAACATGGAGCTCAGCAAATCCTTAAACTGCGCGCCGGCCGTGAGGCGGTTGCGCGAAATCAGGCTGTGCTCGGCCAGGCCGTGGAGCAGGAATTCCATGAGGAAATAGGTGTGCTCGGGCGTTTCGTTGGGGTGCAGCTCGGTCACGATGTCGCGCAGGCCGGGCACGTCGTCGAGGGCCTTGCGGTAGGTGGCCGCGTCGGCGTCGTGCAGCAAATCCAGCGTGTTGCCGTTGCCAAACCACTCCTGAATGGCCTTGTAGGGCGAGGGGCGGTTCTTGAGCTTCTTGCTCTTGTCGGGGTCAGGAAAGTACTGGAGAAACAGCGTGCGGATGGCCTTGCCCATCAGCTTCTCGGCCACGATGCCGGCTCCCTCCTGCTCGCCCTCGTACACCAGCTCCACTTTGCCGGTCACGGCGGGCACGGCCGAGATGAAGTCGCCCAGGCGCACGTAGGTGTTGGTTTCGCCGTTGAGCAGCGCCCGGCGCTCGGCCCCGGCAATCACCTGCTCGTAGGCCGAGATGGTGAGGCGGGCCGACACGCCCGACTTGGCATCCACAAACTCGGAGCCGCGCGCCTCGACGGCCACCTGCTCCACCAGGTCGTGAATGACTTCGTTGCTGGTCACCATGCCCTTCTGCTCGTCCTTGATGCGAGCTTCCTGCTTGGTGATGCGCTTGCCGATTTCGATGGATTTCGGGTAGTGCGTGATAATCTGGGCGTCAATCCGGTCCTTGAGCGGCGTCACAATGCTGCCGCGGTTGGTGTAGTCCTCGGGGTTGGCCGTGAACACGAACTGAATATCGAGCGGCAGCCGCACCTTGAAGCCGCGAATCTGAATGTCGCCTTCCTGTAGAATATTGAACAGCGACACCTGAATACGCGCCTGCAAGTCGGGCAACTCGTTAATCACGAAAATGCCCCGGTGCGCCCGCGGAATCAGGCCGAAGTGAATCACCCGCTCGTCGGAATACGGCAGCTTGAGGGTAGCGGCTTTGATGGGGTCGGCATCGCCGATGAGGTCGGCCACCGACACATCGGGCGTGGCCAGCTTCTCGGTGTAGCGGTCGTGGCGGGGCACCCAGGCCACGGGCGTGTCGTCGCCGTGCTCGGCAATGAGATTTTTGGCGAACACCGACAGCGGCTGCAGCGGGTCGTCGTTGAGCTCGGAGCCGGCCACCACGGGCATGTACTCGTCGAGCAGGTTGATGAGCAGGCGGGCGATGCGGGTTTTGGCCTGCCCGCGCAAGCCCAGCAGGTTGATGTGGTGCCCGGCCAGAATGGCGCGCTGCAACTCGGGAATCACGGTTTCGTCGTAGCCGAAGATGCCGGGGAATACGTCTTCCTTGAGGCGAAGCTTGCGGATGAGGTTTTCGCGCAGCTCGGCTTTCACCGAGCGGGATTTGTAGCCAGACTTTTTCAGCTGGCCCAGGGTGGTGATGTGGGCTTGATGGTTCATGCAGTGGGGTAAGGGGAAAGCGGTTTCCCGGCTGCTTTAACCGGAAAAGTGGGCCGGAGGTTCAGGCCACGGGAACGGGCAGGCCCACCGCGAACGCGGTGCCCTCCCCCGGCTGGCTTTCCACGCCCAGGGTGCCGCCGTGGCCCTGCACAATGATGTCGTGCGAGAGCGAAAGGCCCAGACCCGTGCCCTCGCCGGTGGGCTTGGTGGTGAAGAAGGGCTGGAAGATTTTGGCCTGCACCTCCGGGCCCATGCCCGTGCCGTTGTCCGCCACCCGGATTTCTACCTGACGGCCGACGTGCCGGGTGCTCACCGAAACCGTGGGCCGGTACCCCGCCTCGCCCGATTGCTGGCGCTGCTGCACGGCGTAAAAAGCGTTGCCGAACAGGTTGAGCAGCACCCGGCCCACGTCGGCCCCCACGGCCGGCACCAGCGGCAGGCCAGCGGCGAAATCGGTGCTGAGCGTGGCATTAAAGGACTTATCCTTGGCCCGCAGGCCCTGGTAGGCCAGGCGCAGGTATTCGTCACACAGGGCATTGAGGTCGGTTGGGGCCCGCTCGCCGGTGCTCGTGCGCGAGTGCTCCAGCATGCCCTTGACGATGGCCGCCGCCCGCCGCCCGTGGTGGGTGATTTTGCCCAGATTCTGGCCCAGGTCGTCGGCCAGGGCGGCCACTTCCTCGGCGTCGCCGGCCGCCTGGGCGTCCCGCAGCTCGGCCACCAGCTCGCCCGACACCTCGGCGAAGTTGTTGACGAAGTTGAGCGGGTTCTGGATTTCGTGGGCGATGCCGGCCGTGAGCTCGCCCAGGCTGGCCATTTTTTCGCGCTGAATGAGCTGGGCCTGGGTGGCGCGCAGGTCCGTCAGGGAGCGTTGTAGCTGCTCGGTGCGCTGCGTGACCTGGGTTTCGAGCGTCTCGTTTTGGGCGGCCAGCAGGGCCTGCTTGTCCTGCTCCTGGGCGATGGTCTGGGCCGAAAGCCGCTCCACCTCGCCCAGCTTGACTTGCAGCAGTTGGCTGTCGAGGGCAAACTCGCGGGCCAGGTAGAGCGAGATGCCCAGCGCCGGCGACAGGAAAATAAACAGCTCCACAAAGGTCTTGACTCCACCCTGAAGCACCTGGTTGAAGGGATTCGGCGTTTTCAGCAGCGCGCTCGCCACGGCAAACCCAACCTGCACCAACACATACACGAGGATGAAGCCAAACCCGCCCCCCACCATCCAGGCCCCGCGCTGACGCCGGCGCAGGGCGCGCCCGGTGAGGCGCAGCAGCTCAATGAAGGTAAAAAAGAGCAGGGCGGCCCCCACGTTCCCGGCATATTTTGACTCGAATAGCTTGAGGCCGAGAAACACCCAGAATCCCAGCCACAACCCCCGGTACAGCCAGCCGGGCCGGAAGCCGAACAAGGCGTAGAGCGCCCGCACGGCCCACAGGTACACGCTCAGGCCCAGGAAGCTCTGGATAAACAGCAGGGGCAGCACCGTTTCCAGGGTTGGGCGGGCGGCGGCCCAGTAGCCAAAGTTCATCGAACTGTTCAACGCCATCGGCAGGGCGGAGAAGGCGAAATAGAGGTTGGCCCGCTGGGCCGGATAGTAGCGAAAGAAGGCCAGGTGCAGCAAAGTAAGCAAGCCGAATATGCTGATTAGCACCCCGCTGCCTATCACGCCATGCAGCTCCGCCGCCGCCCACTGCTTTGCCTGCGCCTCGCTGCGCAGGCGCACGTTCAACAGCTGCCGCACGGCGCCCAAGCGCCGCAGCGGCGAGCGCCAGGGCGCAAAGCGAATGGCCAAAACCTGCTCGGCGGGGCCGCCGCCGGGCACCACCACGGGCGGGAGCTTATCGGGGTCGGGCACCTGCGTGGGATTGGCCCGCACCGTGCCCGAGCGCTGCACCAGCCGCCCATTGAGGTAAATTTCCCAGGCCCCGTACCCGACCGCCTGCAGCAGTACGGCCCGCTGCCGCAGGCTGTCGGCGAGCCGGAAGCGCAGCCGCAGCCAGCTGATATCGGTGCTCAGGCGCGCGGGCAGCGCCAGCCGGGGCCGGCTGAGGTCGAGCGTATCCCAGCCCCGGTCGTCGAAGTCGGGCCGGGCCCAGGCCGGGTTATCGCCCACCTGGTAGCGCCAGCCCTCTTCGAGCAGCACACCGCTGGGTGCGGAATCGCCGGAAACCAGGCTGTCAACGCGCAGCACGGCGGCGGCAGTATCGGCGGGCGCTGGAGCAGCGGCGGCAAGTAGGGAGAACAGCCAACCGGCTGCCAATAAGAAACAGGTACGCATGACGGAGCTTAAAGCCAGCAAGCTACGGCCAAAACCAAGCCCGCGCGAATGCCATTTCGCGTAGCGTTT
>JAYSZD010000485.1:0-3919 GCA_043738185.1 Hymenobacter sp.
CTCATTTTTTACTTTCAGGGCGAGCCGTATCTGCACCCGCAGTTTCTGGAGTTGGTGAAGTACGCGGCCGATAAAGGAATTTACACCGCCACCAGCACCAACGCGCACTACCTCAACGATGAGAATGCCCGGCGCACGGTGGAAAGCGGCCTCGACCGCCTTATTATCTCCCTCGACGGCACCACCCAGGAAGTGTACCAGCAGTACCGCGTGGGCGGCAAGCTGGAAAAGGTGCTGGAAGGTACCCGCAACGTGGTGAAGTGGCGCAAGGAGTTGAAATCGAGCACGCCGCGCATCATCTTTCAGTTTCTGGTGGTGCGGCCCAATGAGCACCAGATTGATGACGCCCGGCAGCTGGCCGACGCCCTGGGCGTGGACGACGTGTGGTTTAAAACCGCGCAGATTTACGACCACCAGCACGGCTCGCCCCTCATTCCCACCATCGACTACTACTCGCGCTACCAAAACAATCAGAACGGCACCTGGAGCCTGAAAAACAAGCTCGTGGACCACTGCTGGAAAATGTGGCACTCTTGTGTCATCACCTGGGACGGCCTTGTGGTGCCCTGTTGCTTCGACAAAGACGCCGAGTACCGACAGGGCGACCTCAAAACCGAAACCTTCCGCCAACTCTGGCATGGCCCCAAATACGAGCAGTTTCGCGGCAGCCTGCTCAAAGGCCGCGACCAGATTGAGATGTGCCGCAACTGCTCCGAAGGCACGAAAGTGTGGGGGTGAAAACAGTTATGAGTTAAAAATCAGGAGTTATGAGTTGGCCGAACATGACCAATTCATAACTCCTAATTTTTAACTCATAACTCAATCTTACTTATTCTTTTTCGTCAGGTCTTTGCCGAGGTCCTCTACCTGTTTGAGGAAGTCGTCGACATTGGTATCGGCGTAAGTGCCGTAGGCGTTGGAAATGGTGCCTTTTATTCCGTCGGTGGCCTCAATAGCGTAGAGAACTGACATGTCGTCGGGGTTGCTTTCGCCTTCGAAGCGGTAAAAGTCAACGATGGTAACTTCGCTGGTCGCGTAGCTTTTTTCCGAGTCGTGCCCGATGGTTTGCAGGCGCCCGTCCACCACGTTAAAATCCTGGGTGAAACCGTCTTTTTTCAGCTTGTTTTCGACGTTTACAAGGGAACGTTCTTCTTCTTTGTCCTGCATGGCGGTGGGTGTTTAGGAGTAGTAAAGCGAAGCGGAAGGGGCAAAATCAGCCCGCCCCTGCGTCGGCTATACGCAGCCGGGGCGGGGGCGGGCTATTTAAACTGCTATAAACTTCGCCGGGCTTACAGGCGGCTGTTGGGTGTCGTGGCACGGGCTTCGATGGTGCGCTGTAGCGCGTCCACATCAAGGCTGCCGCAAGCACCGCCGCAGCCTTTGGCGCATCCAGCCGCGGTTTTGCTGAAAAAGGCCCGCCAGAAAATCCGGCCCACGTAAAAAGCCGCCGCTGCAAACAGGGCACCAATCAGGAAATACTGAATTTCGACGGAAGTGAGGGCGAGTAGGAGCATACCGGGTAAACGGCGATGGAAAAAAAATGGTTTGCGAAGCTACGACCAGAACTCGGCGATGGTCTGCTGCATCTCAGTGTGAACGTGGCCGTTGCTGGCCAGCACTTCACGTCCAAAAAGCGGGTCGCCCGCCGCCAGAAACTGCGTGACCTGCCCGCCCGCCTCGCGCACCAGCAGGATGCCGGCCGCCACGTCGTAGGAATTCAGGTTGTATTCAAAAAAGGCCTCGAAGCGCCCAGCGGCTACGTAGGCCAAATCGACGGCGGCGGAACCCAGGCGGCGCACGCCGTGGGTGCGCTGCATGCAGGCGGCCAACAGGGGCAAGTAGCTGCTCATCTTATCGAAATCCTTGTAGGGGAAACCAGTGGCTACAAGGCTGCCGTCGAGGGCCGGAATGTCGGTGACGCGGATGGGCTGCTCGTTGCAAAACGAACCGCCGCCGCGCACGGCCCGGAAGCTTTCGTCGCGGTTTACTTCGTGCACCACGCCCACCACCAGCTCCTTGCGGTGCAGCAGCGCCACGCTGATGGCGTACACCGGCAGGCCGTGCACGAAGTTGGTGGTGCCGTCGAGCGGGTCAATTATCCAGGTAAACTCCTCGGTGTGCGTATCGGGACCGGCGGTTCCTTCTTCGGTGATGAAGCCGGCCTCGGGCAGCAACTCGCGCAAGCCGGCCACCAGCCGACGCTCGGTTTCCTGGTCCACGTAGCTCACTAGGTCGTGCAGGCCCTTGTGCTCGACTCTTGTTCGGTCGAAGGTGGCCGCTTCCTGGCGAATAAACCCGGCCGTATCGCGGCACAGGGCCGCCAGGTCGAGGGACAGTTGAGCAAAATCGGGGAGCATAATTTGGAAGGAAGAGAAACGCCCATTCTCAACCGAGGATAGGGGCTTGGTTTTTAGCGCGCAAGCTGCTTTTTGCGCCAGCCCTGCACGATGGCCAGCAGCAATAGCAGCACCGCCAGAATCTGCGTGCCGCGCCCAATCAGCTCGCCGAAGCGGACGTAAAAGGTCAGCTCATCGTTCAGGTGCACGGTGCCGCGGCTGGCGGTAGGAATCCAGGCTGGTTCGCGCTGCGTGACTTCGCCTTTTTGGTTGATGAAGCCGGTGAAGCCCGTGTTGGCCGAGCGGGCAAGGTCGCGGCGGGTTTCGATGCAGCGTAGTACGCCGTAGCTGAACAACTGGCGGTAGCCGGGCGAGTCGTGCCACCAGGCGTCGTTGGTGATGACGCCGAGCAGCGTGGCGCCGTTTTGGGCGTATTCACCCACAAAATCCCCGTAAATGGACTCGTAACAAATGATGGGTGCCAGGCGCAGGGCGGGCGCCGTGGGGTGGGCTGGGTACACGGTACGCTTGGGCTGGCTGCCCACGCTGCCCACCGTGCCGCCAAGGTCGATGTGGGAAACAATGGAGGCCAGGAGTGGCGGAATCTTTTCCACGCCGGGCACGAGGCGCGACTTGTGGTAGAAGGCGATGGGCGCGGCCGCGGTGGCAAAATAAGCGCCGGTATTGAAGATGTCGTAGTAGCCCAGGTCGTCGCGGTAGCGGGCGGTTTCGCTGGCGGCTTCCTTGTTGGGGTAAGAATCGATGGTGGTGATGCCGGTGAGCAGGGCCACGCCGGGATGCCGCCGCAGCCACTCCCGAATGCGGAGAATCTTGTAGTTGCTGTCAATCGTGTTTTCCCAGTACGATTCTTCCAGCGCGGTTTCGGGCCAGAGCACGAGGCGCGTTTGGGGCGTAAGCTTTTGCTCGGTCAGGTCCAGCAAACGGGTCAGCTGCTCGTCGTAGGGGACGAATTTGGCCCCGCCTTCAAATTTCTCCACGTACGGGTCGAGGTTGGGCTGCACCACCACTACTTCGGCCGTGGGTCCTTTTTCCTGGTACGTGGCCCCAATCAGATACGACAGCGCGATGGGCAGCAGGATGGCGAGAAAGGGAGTTGAAAATTGAGAATTAAAAATTAAAAATGAGCCCGCCGGTGTGGCCGTGCTTCCCACAGTTGCTGCAGCTGGGAGCACCGTGTTTTTAATTCTTAATTCATAATTTTTAATTAAAATTCTGAAAAACAGCAGATTCACCCCCCATACCCACACCGAGCCGCCCAGGAAACCGGTGTACTCGTACCACTGTACCCACTGCGGCGCAGCCGCAAAGCCGTTGCCCAGCGTGAGCCAGGGCCAGGTGAGGTCCCAGGTGAGGTGCAGCTGCTCGAAGGCAATCCAGAAAACCGGAAGCGAAAGGTAGCCAATGCGGTTGCCCAGCCGCTTTTTGGTTTGGCGAAAAGCCATGAGTGGCAGGCACATAAGCAAGGCGTTGAGCACCACAGCGGCAATGCCGGCCGTAAGTTCCGCGTAGCTTACCCACCAGGTAGTGAGGGCATTCCATAGCACCAAGAACAGGTAGGTATA
>JAYSZD010000486.1:0-1615 GCA_043738185.1 Hymenobacter sp.
CGGAGAGGGGGACCGGGGGGGAGGTGACTGGCACCTGCTGCCCAAAGTCCGCATCGTAAATTCCCGTCACCAGTCCCAGCGCCGCGTGCCGCGCACTCACCTCCTCAAAAAACGAATTATTGAAATTAATAATCTCTGCCGCCGACCGGTAGTTCACCTGCAACGCTTTTGGCTCCAGTTTTCCCGTGAAAGACGCATAGCGTCCCCGTAGCAACTCGCGCATCTCCGGCTCGCGGGCGCGGGCCGCCAGCGCCTCCGTGTTGCCCTGGTGCAGCCGCAGAATCTGTTCCATCTCCCCACCGCGCCACCGGTAAATGGCCTGCTTGGCATCGCCCACGGCTAGGCTGCTGTGTCCGTTGGCCAGCGTGTTTTCCACCAGCGGCAGCAGGTTGTTCCATTGCAGCACCGACGTGTCCTGAAACTCGTCAATCAGAATATGCTCGTATTTCTCGCCCAGCCGCTCGTACAAAAACGGCACCGGCTCGGTGAGCACAATGCTGGCAATGCGCCGGTTAAATTCCGAAATCAATACCACGTTGCGCTCGCGGCTGATTTGCTCCACTAGTTTATTTAATTCACTCAGCAGCGAAACGTGAAATAAATACGGCTGCATGGCCGTCAGTAGCGTGTAATTCGATAAATACTCGGCCCGCATTTTATCCAGCGTGGCAACCAGCGCCGTCATCGGTTCGCGCACGGCGTCCACACGAGCTTTATCGGCGGGCGATTTAATTTTTCCGCCGTGCCATTTATCCTCGGCTAATGTTTTGCGCACGTAGCTGTTCGGCCCGCCATCGGCTTGCAGCAGCGCCACGCCTTTCTGCACGTACTGCCCAATACCGGTTTTGCCATAGTACAGGTCGTCCACCCGCACGTTGGCCTCCGCCAGAATCGCCGCGCCCACTCCCTGCGTCTGCGCAAACGCCGCCTCAATTTCCGCCCGCCGCGCCCGAATCTCCTTATCTAGTCGCCGGAAATCGGCCAGGCTCAGCCGGTCCAGCTGCGCCACCGCCTCCTGCACCGTCTCATTAAACAGCACCCGGCCAAAGCCCGCCAGCTCCTCCGGCAGGCGGCTCCAGCTTTTGCCCTCCTCAGCCTGCCCCAGCGCATATTCCGCCAGCGTCTGCGACAGCAATTTGCTGTTCGGGTCGCGGTTCACCTTGTCCAGCAGCGCGGCCACCGCGCTTTGCAGCACCGCATCCGTATCTAGCTCCACTTCAAACGTGGCCGGCAAGCCCAGCTCCCGGGTAAACGCCGTCACAATCCGCTGCACAAACGAGTCAATCGTGCTCACCCCAAAATCGGCGTAGTGGTACAGCACCAGCCGGAACGTAGCCGCCGCCCGCCGCCGCACCTCCGTCGCCGGTAGCCTTAATTCCGCTGCGACCTCCGCCAGCAGTGCATCCGGTTTGCCTGGGTTCGGGTAGGCAAAATTCCGCAGCGCATCCACAATGCGGTGCTTCATTTCCCCCGCCGCATCGTTGGTAAACGTAATGGCCAGCACCCGCTTAAAGTACGCCGGGTCATCGGCCCCCAGCGCCAGCAGCAGGTATTCTTTCGTTAATTGGTACGTCTTCCCCGAGCCGGCCGAAGAGGAGTAGATGCGGAAGGAGGG
>JAYSZD010000487.1:0-1614 GCA_043738185.1 Hymenobacter sp.
ATTAGCTTTGAAACTGTTCTCAAAGCGTTTTATAACTCGTTTCGCTAATCAGCAATCAAGATGGGCGAATTGAAATGGTATGTGGTACGCTCCGTGAGCGGCCAGGAGAAAAAAGCCAAAAATTACCTCGAAACGGAGCTCGGCCGGCATAATCTGACCGAGCTTGTTCCGCAGGTACTGATTCCGGTAGAGAAAGTGTTTGAGATGCGCAACGGTAAGAAGCGCGTCCGCGAGCGGAACCTTTATCCCGGCTACATCATCATCCACGCCGACCTCGGCCACGGTGAAGTAGACCACATCATTACCAGCACGCCAGGCGTCATTGGTTTCCTTGGTGACAAGGATAAGAAGGACGCTTCAAACAATAAGCCTGTTCCGTTGCACATCACCGAAGTGAACCGGATTCTCGGTATCGTGGATGAAGCCGAACAGCAGGTTGATGCCGCCCTTGACAAGCCCTACGTAGTGGGCGAACTCGTGAAAGTGGTAGACGGCCCCTTCAACGGCTTCTCCGGTAATGTGGACGAGGTATTTGAAGAGCGTAAGAAACTGAACGTAGTCGTGAAAATCTTCGGCCGCTCGCAGCCGGTAGAGCTCAGCTACACCCAGGTAGAAAAAGAGGTTTAACAACTCATCGATTATACCACGCCGACTGATTGCTCCGGGTCGGCGGGGCTTCCAACTAGGAGTTTACTAAACTGAGGCAAGCGCGAGTTACGACGCAGGAGCCTCAGCCAACACAATCAAATGGCCAAAGAAATCAGAGGTTATCTGCGTCTGCAGATAAAGGGAGGCTCAGCGAACCCATCGCCGCCGGTAGGACCTGCACTTGGTAGCAAAGGCTTGAATATCATGGAGTTTTGCAAGCAGTTCAATGCTCGCACCCAGGATAAAGCCGGTCAAGTGTGTCCTGTACTTATTACCATGTACACCGACAAGTCGTTCGACTTCGTGGTGAAGACGGCACCGGCTCCGGTGTTGCTCATGGAAGCTGCTAAGTTGACGAGCGGTTCGAAAGAGCCGAACCGGAACAAGGTTGGCTCTGTGACGTGGGACCAGGTACGTACCATTGCCGAAACGAAAATGGTTGACTTGAACGCCTTTAAGGTGGAGTCGGCAATGAAGTCGATAGCTGGTACGGCGCGTAGCATGGGCATTACCATCAAGGGCGATTCTCCTTTTGCTGAATAATTAAACGGAGAAAAGACAGATGGCACAAGTAAGCAAAAAACGCAAGGAAGCCCTTGCTAAACACGACCTGACGCAAATGCGCAGCCTCGTAGAAGCCGCAATCGTGGTGAAGGACATTACCTACACCAAGTTCGATGCTTCAGTAGATATTGATGTTCGCCTCGGCGTGGACCCTCGCAAAGCGGACCAGATGGTTCGTGGCGTGGCCACCCTGCCCCACGGCACCGGCAAAACCGTTCGCGTTCTGGCTCTGGTTACTCCCGACAAGGAGGCCGAAGCTTTGGCCGCTGGTGCCGACTTCGTGGGTCTGGACGACTATATCGCTAAAATCGAGAAAGGCTGGACCGACATCGACGTCATCATCACCATGCCCGCCGTAATGGCTAAGGTAGGTCGCCTGGGCCGTGTGCTCGGTCCCCGTGG
>JAYSZD010000488.1:0-3915 GCA_043738185.1 Hymenobacter sp.
GGCAGCTTCGTGTTTTCACCCGCGAAGCTCACGTCCACTACGGGGCCGATGACCTGGGTGATTTTGCCGGTATTCGCCATTGAGGTGTATTTATAAGAAAGATGATGCGTTTTTCAGGCCGCAAAATTACGGCAGAAGCGCGGCTTTTCCAACCCGTGCCCGATTCGGCACCCGACATGCGTTTGCACAGCCCTAAGCAACATTACCTCATGAAAATCAGGCAGAAAAGTCGATTTCGAAGCTTTTGACAGGTAGTCGACGCAATTTTTTCGCAAAAATATTTCGCCAAATCCTTGCCTCGAATTTTTCCGGTAGTACATTTGCACTCCCAAACGGCACGTAGCCCGATGGAAAACTGTCCGATGGTGTAACTGGCAACACGCTTGATTTTGATTCAAGAAAGTCCAGGTTCGAGCCCTGGTCGGACAACGACAAAGCTCGAATAAACGCAAGGCGCTGGCTTCTCCAAATTTCCGGAGTGGTCAGCGCCTTTCGCTTTTTCGGTTCGGTTCGTGCGATAAGCGTCAGCTAGTACCGCAGGGCAATAGCGAGTCAATAATGCAGTTCATCACCCTACGGCAAGCATAAGCTTGCCACACAAAATCAGCACCTTCCCCAATGAAACAGGTCAAAATATTCGCCGGCAGCGCATCCCGCGCCCTCGCCGAAAATATTGCTGCCGCCTACGGCACCCCCCTCGGTGCCCTCAGCCTCCAGCGCTTCGCCGACACCGAGATGGGCCCCAGCTTCGACGAAAGCGTGCGCGGCTGCGAGGTCTTCCTCATCCAAAGCACGTTCCCGCCGTCGGAGCACCTCATGGAGCTCATGCTGATGGTGGACGCCTGCAAGCGCGCCTCGGCCCACAAGGTCAACATCGTAATGCCGTACATGGGCTACGCCCGCCAGGACCGCAAAGACAAGCCGCGCGTGAGCATCGGGGCCAAGGTGGTGGCCAACATCATCCAGAGCGTGGGCACCGACCGCATGATGACCTGCGACCTGCACGCCGGCCAGATTCAGGGCTTCTTCGATATCCCCGTCGACCACCTCGACGGTGCCACCGTGCTGGCGCCCTACATCAAGTCGCTGAACCTCGAAAACCTCATTTTTGCCTCGCCCGACGTGGGCGGCGTAGTGCGCACCCGCGCTTTCGCCAAGAAGTTCGGGGCCGAGATTGTGGTGTGCGACAAAATGCGCCTGCGGGCCAACGAAATCGCCTCCATGCAGGTGATTGGCGACGTGAAGGGGATGGACGTGGTATTTGTGGACGACATGGTGGACACGGCCGGCACCATCTGCAAGGCCGCCGAGCTAGTGATGGAGCGCGGCGCCAAATCGGTGCGCGCCGTGGTCACGCACCCGCTGCTGAGCGGCCCGGCCCACGAGCGCATCCGTAACAGCGTGCTCACCGAGCTGATTACGACCGACACCATTCCGCTGCGTCAGGAAAACGAGAAAATCCACGTCATTACGCTGGCACCGCTGTTTGCGCAGGCCATCCGCAACGTGGTAACGCACGAGAGCATCAGCTCGCTGTTTGTGTAGAGAGACAGCGTTCTAAAAAAGGCCGCTCAACTTCTAGCTGAGCGGCCTTTTTCATGCTTCCGCAGCACGCATCCTTACGGATTAATCGTCGTTTTTGGCAGCACTTCCACATCAAGGTAGCTGTCGCCAAATACGCTGTGAGTGGCTTTCACGTAGTCGCTTTCGCTGGCCTTGTAGGGGTTGGCCACAAAGGTTTGCGGGTTGCGGGAAATGAACGGAAACCACGTGCTCTGAACCTGCACCATAATGCGGTGTCCCTTTTTGAAGGTGTGCAGCACATCCTGCAACTGAAAATTGACGTCAGTTTTCTGGTTGGGCACCGAGGCTTCGGGTTTTTCGAAGCTGTTGCGGAAGCGGGCAGGCATCACTTCGGAGCGCACCATTTGCTGGTAATTGCTGAGGATGATGCTTTTGTTGGGCATGTAGGCGTGGTTGATTTCATCGGGCGGGTACACATCGATGAGTTTCACCACCCAATCGGCATCGGTGCCGGAGGTGGCCACTTTGAGCTTGGCCATGATTTCGCCGCCCAGGGTCACGTCGTCGGTCAGCACATCGGTTTGGTACACCAGCACGTCGGGACGGCGACCGGCAAAGCGCTGGTCCTCGCTCATATAATTGAAAGGCGTGAAGTTCATGGTAGTGCTCAGGTCCTCGGTGTAGGGCACGGGCTTGAGCGGGTCGCTCACGAAGGTTTGGGTGCCGGGCGTGGCGGCGGGCTCCCGGTCCAGTTTGCCGCTGGCGCTCAGGTACAGCTTCTGATGCGTGGCGGCCGGCGTGGGCCACTTATCAAACGTTTCCCACTGCTTTTTACCGGTGTCGAAGAGGTAAGCTTCGGGCAGACCGGAGTTCTTGTCGCCGTTGCCTTTCAGGAAATGGGCGAAGAATCTGGCTTCGATGTTGCGCTGGTAGAAGGTAGCGATGCTGTCGCCGAAATACACGTTGCTGTGCAGGGTGTGCCCGGTTTCGCGCGACCAGCGGCCGTGGCCGAAGGGGCCCATCACCAGGGTGTTGTAGGTGCCGGGGCTTTTCTTCTCAATGGTTTTGTAGATGGTGAGCGGGCCGCGCAGGTCTTCGGCGTCGAACCAGCCGCCCACGGTCATCACGGCGGGTTTCACGCCGGCGGCGTAGTGAGGCGGCAGGGCACGCTTCTGCCAGAACTCGTCGTAGTTGGGGTGGTTGACGGTTTCCTGCCAGAAGAAATTATCGGCGTAGTACTTATCGGCGTTCTTCAGCGGTCCCAGGTCCAGCAGAAACTGGTAGCCGTCTTTGGTGCCCGCCTTTATCATTTGCGCATCGTACCAGGACTTGCTGGTGGTATCCTGCTTCTGCACCCCAAACACCGGATAAGTGTAGATATAGGATTCCAAAAACGCGCCGTTGTGGTGGAAATCATCAAAAAAGAAGTCCGACACCGGGGCCTGGGGCGACGATGCCTTCAGCGCGGGGTGGTTGGATAGAACGCCCGCGGCCGTATAGAAGCCGGGGTACGAAATGCCCCATTGCCCCACCCGGCCGTTGTTATGGGCCGCCTTCTTCACCAGCCAGTCCACGGTGTCGTAGGTATCGGTGGTTTCGTCCACGTCCTTTTTGCCCTTCTTATCGAGTACGGGCGTCATGTTGGTCCAGGAGCCCTGGCTTTTCCAGCGGCCGCGTACGTCCTGGTAAGCGAAGATGTAGCCCTGCTTCATCATGGTTTCGGAGGGCCCCAGGCGCGCCGGAAACTTGCCAGGGCCGTAGGGTGCCACGCTGTAGCAGGTGCGCTGCATCATAACGGGGTATTTCTTCCCGGCCGCAGCATCCTTGGGCGTGTAAATGGCTGTGAACAGCTTCACGCCGTCGCGCATGGTCACGTACACTTCCTGTTTGGTGTAGTGGTTCTGGACGTAGCTGGGCATGGTGACGGGGGCCGTCGTTTGGGCCAGCAGCGGAGCGTTGCACAGCAGCCACAACCAAATCAGAGCTATCAGTTTTTTCATGGGAAAGATGATTGGATTGAAAATAGAAAAGGGGTTCGAAAAAACACGCGCCCGCCGAACCAGTGGCAAATAAGCAAAAAGCAGGGGCCGCCTCGTCCACCGCGGCGTTCCTGCGGCCTGGCTCCGAGATTATATCGCCGCCGGACTAGCAAATCTAGCGGGCATTCCTTACCTTTGCGGCCCGTTTTGCCTGATTTTCAGGCTAACTGGACAGGTCATTTTAATTTTTTTTCCAAAAACCACTTCTTTATGAAAAGCCTCGAGATTGTAGGGTTTAAAAGAGCGAATCTCGGTAAGACTGACTCCAAGGCATTGCGCCTGGACGCTCAGGTACCGTGCGTGTTGTATGGCGGCAAGGACACCGTGCACTTCTCCGTGCCCGCTATCCTGT
>JAYSZD010000489.1:0-3914 GCA_043738185.1 Hymenobacter sp.
CCAAGCTCAGCCTCGACCATTTCCAGGACAGTATCCGCGAGCTGATGCGCCAGAAAGAAGGCCTTTACACCAACATGGTAACCGACGTGTACTACCTCGGCGAGGTCCTTTCCCGCAAGTACGGCCTGCTCCGCACCAGCTATTCGGTCTTCATGGTGGGGCTCATTCTCACGGTACTTTCTTTCATTATCGTGCTGCTGTACAAATCGTAGGCAGCGCCGGCTGGCGCTAATAGCGGCCAAGGCAATTATTTTTTCAATTCCTAGCCACCACCGTGACCGGATACCGGGCACAAAGTCATTTGTACGCCCTGCCCCGTGGCTTACCTTTGTGTTAGTTATCCTTGCTGGCTGCGTAGTTCAACGGATAGAATAGGCGTTTCCTAAACGCTTGATATGGGTTCGATTCCCGTCGCGGCCACTTGTAGCATTTCTCGGCTAATTTAAAAGCGCCTCAATACGTTGAGGCGCTTTTTTGGCAATATCCAACGCCCTTTCCATGAAATACGTCGCGCTACCGCTACTTCCCCTCGCTCTGTTGTTTTCGCAGTGCGCTACCGAAGCGCCCGACCCGACGCCCGAACCCGATTACGACCAGAAAAGCGCGGCGGTACTGCAAGCCGTGAAGCCTTTGGTAGCGGGCGACTGGACGCTCCGGCGCGTGTTTGTGGAGCGCCAGCCCCTAAACCTCGGGCAGGCCAGGCTTGGCATCCGGCGCGACACCGTTTTTCAGGATTTTGCCACGCTGTCCATCACGCCCGGTCCGGAGCGCCAACCGACGTCCGACCCGCGCTTCGCAAATTTTGAGGGCACGCTACGCTTTCGCATAAAATCGTATCCGGTTAAATTCCAGCTTATTGCCAACCCCGAGCGGGTGGTTGAGGGAACGGGGCCGCAAGCGTTTTTCATACTGCTGCCCAACGGCCCCGACGGGTCGCACCCCACCGAGCCCGAAGAGCAGTACTTGGAGTACGTCGGATTGATGCAAGAGACTTTCAGGCTGGAAGTTTTTCCCAACCAACCCCGTGCCATGACCTGGCGGGGCCTGAACCGCGGTATCAGCCGGATTGAGCTGGTGAAATAGTAGCACTGCGCCCCAAGCGAGCATCCGCTTTTCTGTCCGGCAACGGGCTCCAACATGAAACGCGCCAGTCTCAGCAACTTCCTCAGTTACTGGGACTGGCGCGCTTCACGTTACGGCGCTCAAGCACTGATGTAAAAGCAAGTGCCCATCGCATTTGCGTAAAACATTACACAACAGCCCTAAGCTTGCAGCTTGTGGCTTAAAGCTTGTGGCTGCCCACTTAAAACTTCACATCTACCGAGGCCAGGAAATTGCGGGTGGCCTGCGGGTAGAACCAGTTGAACGTTTCCTGCTGGTTGCTGGCGCCTTGGTACGTGTAGGTGTAGCCGTTGGCCGCGTATTCGCGGTTGAGCAGGTTATTCACCAGCAGGCCCAACTCAATTTCCTTCATGAAACTGGGGCGAATGACGTAGCGCAAGCGCAAATCAAGCGTCTGGTAAGGGTCGAGGCTGCGGTTCTGGTTCTCCGAATTATCGAGGTACTGCCGGCTCACGGTCTTGAGCAGCAGGGCCACGCGCAAGCCATTCAGCGGCTGGCCCTCTAGGGTATGGGCCGACACCACGCTGGGCGAGTAGGAAATGGTAGACGTGCGGGGGGCCGAAATTTCGGTGCTCACTACGAAATCAGTGTCGTAGGTATACGTGTAGTCGCGATAGTCCAGAATGCGGTTGCGGCTCAGGGTGAACGTGCTGCTGAGGCTAATTTTATCATCGGCCGAAATAAAGCCGGTGAGCTCCACACCGGTGCGGTAGCTGCGGGCCACGTTGGTGCGCAGGGCGGTGCCCACGTCGTTGAGCTGGCCGGTGGCTACCAGCTGGTTGCGGTAGTTCATGTAGAAGTAGTTGGCTTCGAGGCGCACGGTGGTGCGGGGGCCCAGCAAACTCAGGTCGGGGCGGGAGAAGCGGTAGCCGGCTTCGTAGTCTTCCAGGCGCTCGGACCGGGCAGTCTGAGCCCCGGCAGGGCGGTCGGTAAAGTCGGCGCGTACGGGTTCGCGCTGGCCCACGGCAAAGCTGCCGTACAGCTGCTGGCCCTCGGCCAGGGCAAAAGTGGCGCCGGCCTTGGGGTTGAAAAACGTGTAGTCAGCGCGGGTGGTCACGTCGTTCTGGTCGTCCTCAATCCCGTTGATGTTGTAGCCGATGCGGCGCACCTGCAAGTCGCCGTACACGCCCAGCCGGGGCAGCACCTGCCAGGTGGCGCGGGCGTAGGCGTTGTAGTCGGTTTTGGTGGCGTTGTTGAAGTAGTAACGCTGGCGTGGCTGGAGGTTAACCGCGTATTGCGCCCAGATAATCTCGCCGTAGTGGTCGTTGTCGAACTTATTAGCCGCGCCGCCAATGGTTGCCTGAAACCTATCGTTGTCTTTAGGCTGGTAGTTGAGCGCAAAAGTGCCGCCGTAGAAGTAGTTATCGAGCCACTTCCGGTCGATAAGCTTGGTGCGGGTGATGGTTTCCGCACCGATTACCACGTTTTCCAGCCCGTAGTCCACGAATTTACGGCGCACCCGGAAACTCTCGTAGTAGCCAAGGCCACGGGTGAGGTGCAGCGCCGCGCCCACGTTCCAGTCGGCACCCAGGCCCTGCGAGAGGTGCAGCTGGTAGTGGTTTTGCTGGTAGTTGTCGGTCTGGTTGTCGTAGGTGTAGTAGCTGTAGCGGCGACCTTCCTGCAACACGCGCAGCGTATCAGCAGCCGAGAGTTCGCCGGTGTTAAAGAACTGACGTAGCAAGTTTCGGTCGCCGGTAATGGCCGGCTCGGGCACGCCGTTCCAGGCCTGATAGGTTTTTTCGCGGCCCGAAAAAGTGATGAATTTCAGCAGCGTAGTCTTGCCCTGGTAGCCCGCGGCGAAGTAATACGACTTCAAATCCGACGAAGCGCGGTTCATGTAGCCGTCGGTGCTGATACGTGAGAGGCGGCCGTCGAAGGTGAAGTGGTTGCCCACCAGCCCGGTGCCAAACTGCACGTTATTTTTCCAGGTATTGAAGGACCCGTAGCTGTTGTTGGCCTCGGCGTAGGCCTCGCGGCGGTTGGCGAGCGTGCTGATGTTGATGCTGGCCCCGAAGGCCGCGCCGCCGTTCTGGCTGGTGCCCACGCCGCGCTGCACCAGCAGCGAATTGATGGACGACGCCAAATCGGGCAGGTTCACCAGAAACGAGCCCCGGGATTCCGGGTCGTTCAGCGGCACGCCGTTGATGGTCATGTTGATGCCGATGTTGCTCGTGCCCCGGATACGGATATCAGTGTAGCCCACGCCCGCGCCAGCGTCGGAAGTCACCACCACGGAAGGCGTCTGGTCGAGCAGATAAGGTAAGTCCTGACCGAAGTTGCGCTTGGCCAAATCCTCTTTGCTGAGGTCAGTGTAGGCCGTGGCGGTACGGTCGCTGGCCCGGGAGGCCGTTACGAGGGCCTCGCCGGTGAGCACGGCACCGGGCTGCAGCCGGGCCGTGAGGCGCTGCTCAGTGGCCTGGCCTTGCACCTGCCGCACCACTGCCTCGTAGCCCACAAAGCTGAAGCGCAGCTCGTGCGAGCCGGCCGGCACGGCGGGCAGGATAAAGCTGCCCGTAGCATCGGTAATTGGGCCGGCCACACCGTCGAGTAGCACGGTGGCGCCGGGCAGGGCGTCGCCCGTTCGGGCATCGGTAACTGTGCCGGACACGGGGCCTTGGGCCCATGCCGGCGCGAAAGCCGTCCCCCAAAGGATGGCTCCCGCAATTAATGCAGTTTTCAAAAAAATTATGACGTAAAAAATGGAACGCGCCGTCGCCCCAGGGGTCGGAGCGGCAGCGGAAACGTCCGCGGATTGTTTGTTCCCTTCGCCGGCATTACCCGGTTCAGGTTCG
>JAYSZD010000490.1:0-1611 GCA_043738185.1 Hymenobacter sp.
ATAATGGGCAGGCGGTACAGCAGGAGCTACTGGCTTTGGTGGGGTAGCATGCGGAATCAATCAACTTTATTCCCTATTTTCACCTTCCCAATTTTCAACCGATGCCCGTTTCCTTCTCCCAACGCATTCAAAAAAGCATTGCTGCCTGGCAATGGTCGCGGGTGGCGGTATTGGCTGGCATCAGTCTGCTGTTGGCACTAATGTTGGTCGTTTACCTGTTTGGGGTGAGTGACCACTTCTTTAGTCGACTTTTTTCTGCATTTCTTGTACTGTTCTGGCTGCTCGCGGTTACGTTTCTGGCCGTAGTGCCCTTCGTAACCTGGGCTACTGAACATTGGTTTGGGCGTGGCTGGGCGGAGGCTTCTACTCCGGTGCCGCGGCCGCGCCGGACGGGCAGTGGCTCTCCGGCAAATCGTTCTTTTTCTTCACCGGCCCCCTCACGGCGGCCCGAAACACGTTAAAGACCTTGAAAAACAACCTACTGCATATCAAAAATATGGTGTGCCCCCGGTGCGTCGAAGCCGTGCACAACCTGTTGGAACGGGCCGGCTATCATCCCAAAGCCGTGACCCTGGGCGTGGCCGAGCTTGATGAAGCCGCCCCCGCCAACCCCGAAGTTCTGGCCTCACTGCTGCAGGCGGCCGGCTTCGAGCTGCTGCTGGGCCGGGCCGAACAGCTCACCGAACAAATCAAGACCGTGCTGGCCGACTACCTGGAGCACTTGCGCACGGCGCGCTCGCCACTCACCACGTCGGCCTTTCTTACCGACCGGTTTGCGGCCACCTACTCGCACCTGAGCAAGGTGTTTTCGCGCACCGCCCACCTCACCATCGAGAAGTACCTGATTCGCCTCAAAATTGAGCGCGTGAAGGAGTTGCTTAGCTACGGTGAGCTGACACTGAACCAGATAGCCGACCAGATGCGCTACAGCTCGGGCCAGCACCTGAGCAATCAGTTTCGGCAGGTAACGGGTTATTCCGTAAGCGAATTTCGCCGCCTGATGCTGCCTGAACGCGTGTCGCTCGACGCCTTGGGGTAGACATATTCCAACTACATTGAACCCCAAAAAGGCGACCCCACCAAGGGTCGCCTTTTTGATTCTTCTGCCCGCGTAGGGCTTAAGCGTTTTCGCGAAGGCAGATGCGCATCGAATTACTTAAAGCTAGGCCGAACAAACCCGGCATCGCAGCTTGAAAAATCAATACTTAGGCGGCGTAGACGCGGCAGGCTTCCAGGCAGGCTTTGCAGGCGGCCGCGCACTGCTGGCAATGCTCGTGCTGGTGTTGGGAGCACTCGTCGTGGCATTTCTGACAAATTTCCATGCATTCCTTGAGCACGTGCTGCGCGTGGTCGGAGCCGCGGGCAATGAAGGCGGCCGTGAGGCGGCAGATGTCGGCGCAGTCGCGGTCGAGGCGGATGCAGGGCACCATCATTTTAGGGCGTGAGGACAATAAAGAATCAAATGTATGGTTGTTTGATACCAGTACTTATTTATGCGTCGTCACGAAATTTCAGATGCCACCTGGGCGCTGGTCGCCCCGCACCTGTCCGGCAAGGCCGCGGACGGTGGGGCGACGGCCGTCGACAACCGGCTGTTTTTCAACGCCGTGG
>JAYSZD010000491.1:0-10383 GCA_043738185.1 Hymenobacter sp.
GCCGTAGAGCGTGGAGTCCCGCAGCTGGTAGGCGGCCCGAAACCGGTCGAAGAAGCCGCGTACCGTGACGGGGTTGCCCAACAGGTCGTTTTCGTTGGCGGGCACCTCGTCCAGCGCCGGCGCAAACGGATTGCAGCCGGGAACCGTCAGCATCAGCAAGATGCCAGCCAGCAGCCCAACCGGAGAAAACAAACGCGACAACCCCTTCATAAGTCGAAATATAAGCATAAGGGGGCTAAAGACAGCCGGCTCGGCCGGAGTTGTTGCTTAGCAGCCGGGTTGTCGGCGGTTTCGCAGGCCAAACGGACCGATTGGGCGGTTCCGTATTAGTGCGGCTTGGCGCAACTGCGGCAGGAATTAAACATTAAAAATCTGGTTGTCAAATTTTTAATGTTTTGTTTTTAATTTTTAATTCAACAAAACATAAGCAGAACCGCACTAGCGCGTGCTGAAATACTTCTTCAAATCCGTCCAGCACAGGCCTTGGCCGGTGCGCTGGTCGCGCCAAGCCACGATGCGCCACTCGTTGTTGCGGCGGCGTAGGATGAGGCGGATGTTGCCTTGCAGCAGCCCGGCGCGAAAGGCGGTGTCTTGCTGGCTGAGGCGCAGCTCGTATAGGGCCGAAACCTCGACCGAATCGGTGGTGTATAGCTGGTCGCGCCGGTCGGTCAGCACCAAGGAGTTGACGGTGCCCGTGGGCGTGCGGCGGCGCAGGCTGGTGAAGTAGGTCACTTCTTCGGGCACGCTCCAGTTGGCAAAGAGGGCCGGCGTGGAGCCGGCGCTGGTGGGGTCGGGCACAAAGCGAAAATCAGGCCCGCTGAAGCTGCGCTCGTAGTTGGCCGCGTTCACCCGCTGCACGGCGGTGGTGAAGTTGGCCAGCAACAAATCCACTTGCGTGGGCTGAATCCATTCGCTGGAAGCCGCCGCCGGTTCCGGCTCCCGCAGCTGAAAGCAGCCCGGCAGCAGCAGTCCACCCACGGCCACAGCCAGGCCCGGGAATACCTGCCGCGGCCAGCGGTACAAAGCGGCCAGCCAGCGGAAGCGCAGCATACGGGACGGGAGCAGCAACATGCTGAAAGATACGCTCCCATTTGGTGGCCGCGCGCAACGCGGCGCCCCGAAGCACGGAATTGCTACCGGCGAGTACAGTCCAGGAGTGATTTGGCCCGTGGCGGCCTCAATCCGCCGGCCGGCCGTACTTTCGTCGCCCGTCATCCGCTTCCCTTCGCATGTCCCGAAAGCTCCTGGCGTTACTCACGGCGCTCCTGCTGCTGCTCACGCTGGCCACCTACGTCTACTACCGACGTACGCTGGCGGCCGTACCCGTCGACCCCTACACGCTGGTGCCCAATGATGCCGTGCTGGTGCTCACCACCCAGGACCATCCCACGCTGGTGCGCCGGCTGCAGGAAACCGGCCTTTGGGACAACCTCACGGCCATGCGCTACTTCCAGCACTCGGCCGGACATCTGGCCCTGGCCGACAGCCTGACCGGCGGAACCTCGCGGCGGCGTGTGGGCCTGCTGGGCTTGCTGGGCCGCAAGCTGGTCGTGACCTCCGTCCACATCACCGGGCCGGCAGTGTTCGACGTGCTCTACCAAGTGCCGCTGACCCGCGTGAGCGAATACCGGCAGGTGCGGGGCCTGCTCGAAACCCTGGGCCGGGACCCGCGCTACCGCCTCAGCACGCGGGAATACGAAGACCACGAATTCAGCGTGCTCACCGAGCGCCGCAGCGAAACCAGCCTCACGGTGCTGAACTATCGTAATCATTTGCTTATCAGCACCAATTCGGCTCTGGTGGAAGCCGCCGTGCGCCGGGTGGCGCACCCCGACGCGCCCACGGTGCTAACGTCTTTTGGGACAACCGATTTGCTGCGCGTGCGCGGCATGGACGCCACGCTCATGGTGAACTACCGCCGCCTGCCGCAGTTTCTGGATGTGCTGTTCCGGCCCGAAGCCCACGGGCAGTTCGACCAGCTGACGGGGCTGGTTTCGGAAGGCTTACTGGGCCTGAAAGTGGCGGGCGGCCAGGTGCAGCTCCAGGGGTTTTCCAACCCGGAAACGGCTAAAGGGGCGCTGCAGCAGCGGCTGCTTGGCCAGCGGGCCCAGCCGCTGGGGCTCACGCCCATCCTGAGTACGCGCACGGCGCTGCTGCTGCACCTCGCGGCCAACCCCACCCGGACGTGGCCCCGCCCGACCGGGGTAGCGGCCGGTACCGATTCGCTGGGCAGTAGTGGCGCGGCGCTCGATAGCCTGCGGGCCACGTTCGGGGGCGAAATGGCCCTGGCCTACCTGGCGGCCCCGGCTGCCAGCAGCCGGCCAGGGCGCCTCGCCCTGGTGCAGTGCCCCACGCCGGCGCGCACCGCGCAATGGCTGGCCCGGCTACGTCGCCTCAACAACAATTCACCTTCTTTCACTAAAATAGGCCCGTACCAGGTGTACGCGGTCGGGTTTGCTGAGGGGGCCGTGCTAGGGCCCTTGCTAAATCCCGCCCCACCCACGGCGCCGGAGGTCCGTTTTGGGGTGATGGTAGGCAATTACCTGGTGCTGTCCGACCAGTCAACGCTGAACGCCTACCTGGCCGACGTTGTGGCCGGCCGCACCTGGGCGAAAAGCCCGGCCCAGATTGCTTTTTTGCAGGAAACCCTGTCCAGAGCGCGGCTGAGCATTCTGGTGGACACCCGCAATAGCTGGAACGCGCTGCTGGGTGTGCTTACCGAAGAGCGTCGGGCGGGCTTGCTGCGCAACGAAGCCTTGTTCAAGCGCTTTCCGCAAATGGCCCTGCAGCTGGTGCCGGCCGATAACGAGGCCGCTCCCGATGCCCAGTATTTCACCCAGCTGCTGCTGCGCCAGCCTGACCTGGGCCCGGCCACGGCGCAGCCCGGCGGGGCTGCCGCCAACGGGCGGGTGCTCACTTTTACGCATCAACTCCTGGGAGTGCCCACGCTGCTGCCCGCTCTCGGTACCCGCATCCCAGCCGTGGTAGTGCAGGATTCGGTGGGCGCGCTGCACTACGTAACCGCCGATAACGCGGTGCTCTGGTCCGACACCCTGGCCGGGCCGGCGGTGGGCGTGCGGCTGCTGCCGGGCGGCGGCGGCGCGCCGGGCGGGCTGCTGGCCGGCGCCGGCAACCGGCTGCACCTGCTCGGCAACGACGGTGCGGAGCTGCTGCCTTTTCCGCTGTACTTGCCCGATACCGTGCGGGCCGCGGCGCTGTTGGCCGGTGCGGCCACCGGCCCCCCAAACCCCGCCCGCCTGCTGGTCGTCACGGCCGGCAACGAATTGCTACTGCTTGATGCCCAAGGCCGGCAGTTTCCCGGCTGGCAGCCCAAGCGGCTGGATTTCCCCCTGGCGGGATTGCCGGCCATTTTCGGCGTCAATAACCGGGATGTGGTGTTGGTACCGCTGCAGAATGGCTACGTGTATGCTTATGACCAGCAGGGTAATCTGTTTCCCGGTTTCCCGCTGAGCATGGGGGCGCGGCTGGCGGGCGGGGTGCTGGTGCAGCCGGGCGCCACGCTGGGCCGCACCCGGCTCACGCTGGTCAACCAACACGGCGAGCTGATAATCTTCACCCTGAGCGGCGACATTATCAGCCGCAAGCGGGTAGCTACCTGGAGCCGCACGGCGCGATTCCAGCTCGTGCCGGCGCAGCGGGGCAACAGCTTTGTGGTGACGCGGGAAGACGGCAACCAACTCGACGTGTATCAGCCCAACCAATCGCGCCCGCTCCTCACGCAGCGCTTCGTAACCTCCGGCCCCAAGCCCGTGCAGTTTTTCGACTTCGGGAAAGGGCAGCAGCTGGTAGCCGTGACCGAGCCGGGACCGGGCCAGGCGTTTCTCTACGATGCCAAAGGCCGCCTGCTGGGCGGCGCGCCCCTGCCCAGCACCGGCAGCGGCGTGGGCCTGAGCCACGAGGCCACGTCGGATTCTTACCAGCTGGTGCGCATTGTGGGCCGCGAGCTGCGCCGCACCGAGCTCAAAGTTCCGCGTTAGCCCCGCCGCCCTGCTTTTCGTCAACTACTTCATTTCATGACTGATTTCACTCGTACAGGCTTGGTGGTTGGTAAATACTGGCCCCCGCACCGAGGCCACCAGCTGTTGCTTGAAACCGCCGCCGCGCAGGTAACGGACCTGGTGGTGCTGGTGTATGCCAATCCCGATTCGGCCACCATGCCCGCCGCGGTGCGTGCCCGCTGGATTCAGGAATTGTACCGGGGCGATGACGTGGCGCAGGGGCCGCGTGTGGGCACTACGCCGCTGCGGATTTTTGCCCTTTCCGCCGAAGCCGACGGAGTGCCCGCCGATGCCGCCGCCGACGAGGTGCAACGCGAGTTTGTGCGCCAGTGGCTGGCGCGGCAAGGCATTATAATAGACGTGGTGTTCAGCAGCGAAACGTACGGCCCCGGCTTTGCCGCGCACCTGCGCGTGGCGCACGTGGCCGTGGACCAACTCCGCGGCCACGTGCCGGTTTCGGGCACGAAAGTGCGCGCTAACGCGGCCGAAAATGCGCGGTATCTGCACCCGTTGGTGGCCGCGCAGCTCGGCGTGGTGCCGCCGGCAGCAGTGCCGCGCGTAGTTTTTCTCGGGGCCGAAAGCAGTGGCAAGTCCACGCTGTGCGCGGCCCTGGCCGAGGCCTGCCGCACGGTGTGGGTGCCGGAATACGGCCGCACCCTGCACGAGCAAAAGGATGGAAACCTGGACTATGACGACCTGCTTTACATTGCCCGGCGCCACGTCGAGTTGGAGGATGAGGCCCTGGCTCAGGCCCAAAACGTGCTTTTTTGTGATACCAACGCAGCCACCACGGCGCTGTATTCCTACTACTATTTCCATCGCTGCGACCCTGTGTTGCGGGCGCTGGCGGCGGTGTGCGGGCAGCGCTACGCCCACACGTTCGTGTGCGCGCCCACCGTACCCTTCGAGCAGGACGGCTGGCGCGGGCCCGAGGCGCTGCGCAGCTTCCAACACGGGGCCATTATCATGCAGCTCGATTTCTACGGCACTCCCTACACCCTCGTGGAAGGCACCGTGGCGGAGCGGGTGCGCCAGGTGCGGCAGCAGCTCCGGGCCGCCGGAATAGAGACATGAGGCATCAGCGTTGTTTCGATAGCCAGCCTTTGCGCCAGAAATAATACAGCTGGCCAATAACCATTACACCCATGAGGGCGAGCACGGCGGGGTAGCCCCAGGGCTGGTAAAGCTCGGGCATGTTGAGCGGGTTGGTGCCGGCGGGCGGGGCCTCGCGCTGAAAGTTCATACCGTACACGCCAGCTACGAAGCTCAGCGGAATGAAAATGGCGCTGATGATGGTGAGCACCTTCATCACCTCGTTCATGCGGTTGCTCTGGTCCGAAAGAAACAGCTCGGTGAGGCTGGTGATGTTTTCGCGGTAGCTCTCGGCCAGGTCCAGGGCCTGCATGGAATGGTCGTAGGCATCCTTGAAATACACCTTGATATCCTCGGGCATCACCTCGTCGGGCAGGCGCAGGATTTCGCTGATTTTATCGCGCTCCGGGTACACCAGGCGCCGAAAACGCACGATGTCTTTCTTAATGCGCAAAATCCGGTTGAGCATGCGGCGCTCCCGGCGCTCCGAAAAAATCCGGTCTTCCAGGCCTTCGAGGTAGTCCCCGATGGCGGCCATGGTGGGAAAGTAATGGTCGATGACGACATCGGTGAGGGCGTAGGCCAGATAGAGCGAGGGCTTGCGCTTGGTGGTGCTGAGATTGCCGCGCAGGCGGTTACGCAGCGCCTCCAGGCAATCGTCGTAGTCGTCCTGAAAAGTAATGACGTAGTTGGGGCCGGTGAAGACCGAAAGCTGGTCGTCGTCGATTTCCAGCTCGTCGGTAAAATCCGTCATCCGCGACACCAGAAACAGCCGGTTATTGCCAAAAACGTCCACTTTGGCCCGCTGGTAGTCGCCCAGCACGTCCTCCATCTGCAGCGGGTGCAGGTCAAAATCGAGCATCAGGCGCTCCATCAGGGCCAGGTCGCCGTAGCCACGCACATCAATCCAGTGCTTCAATTCCGGGTGGATGCGGAATGCCTCCCACAGGTCGTCGTAGCGTTCGTACTGGGCCTCCACAAACGTCGTGTCGTCGTAGGAATACAGGTACAGGCGGGGTTTGAGGGCGCCCTCCCGAATGACGAGGGCGCCGGGGCGCTGGCCGAGGGTTTCGGTTTGATGGCGCGCCTGCAGCGTGGCCTCTCGGTCAGTGATGCCATAGTCGGCGCCGTGGCCGCCGTGCTCTTCCAGGTCTTGGTCCACGTCGGGAGGGTGCGCTGGTTTGGGGGCGGGGTGCGTCGAAGTCATGGTGGGAAAGCGAATAGGGGGCCGAAGGTAGCAAGGTGCCGGCCTGGTGCCGTACTTTGCTGGCCGCGCCACAAAATTGCCATTTGAAAATTACCGAACCCTTGGCTGAAGCCGAAACGCCGCTGCCCGCCGCCGCTGCCCGGCTGCGGGTTTGGCTGGCCGAGAGCGGGGCCGAAGGGCCCGCTGCGCCGCGCCTGCCGCTGGCCTTCGACTCTTTTCTGTACTTGCGGCCCGCGCACCAGGCTTTGCAGCCCGCCGCCGGGGTCGTGCTCAGCGCGTACCTGGAAGACCCCGCCGCCGGCCGCACCGTGGCCCAACTGCACCTTGCCCTCGATGTGGCGCCGGGCCGGGCGCACAGCCCGGCGCAGGCCCCTTTTGGCGGCGTGCAGCTGGCGGTCGGCGTTTCGGCCCTGGACTTGCATGGCCTGCTGGAAGCGGTAGAAGCAGCGTTGGCGCAGCGGGGAATCCGGGAAGTTGCCCTGCGCGGCTACCCGTTCGCCTACGACCCCGTCGGGGCCGCCGTGCTGGCCGAAACCCTGCGGCAGCGCCGCTACCGCGTGGTACTGGCCGAGCAGAACTATCACCTCGCCCCCGCTCGTCCCTACGAAGCGGGCCTGCACCCGTCGGAGCGCCGCCGCCTGCACAAGTGCCAGCGCGCGGGCCTGCATTTTGAGCAGGAGCCGCCGTTTCTGCTGCCGGCCGCTTACGCTTTTATTCAGGCGTGCCGGCAGGAGCGGGGGCAGGCCCTGTCGCTGCCGCTGGAGCGGGTGCAGGAGTTATTCCGGCAGTTTCCACGGGAGCATTTTCTGTTCTCCGTCCGCCAGCCTGATGGCGGGTGGGCGGCCCTCACCATTGCCATTCGGGTGAGCGAGCAGGTGCTTTATAATTTTTACCCGGCCAGCCCCCTGCGCTGCAATTCCCTGAGCCCGGTGGTGCTGCTCAACGAAGGGCTACACGCTTTCGCCAAGGCCAGTGATATCCGCGTGCTCGACCTCGGCACCTCCACCCTGGACACCGGCCCCAATGCCTCGCTGCTGCGCTTCAAGCGGCACCTGGGCGGCGTGGCCGGCCTGCGCCTGAGCTGGCGCAAGCTCCTGTAGTTATCGGTTGTTGGTTGTCAGTTATTAATGCTGGCGCAATTCAATAAAGCTGTCTAGAAAGTCGTCATCGTCAATCAAACCATCATGCTGAGCTGGTCGAAGCATCTCTACCGCTTCGTTGAATGGCCCGGACGAAGTAGTGGAGATAATTCGACCAGCTCAGCATGACAACTTTTTCGACTTTTTAAACAGCTTTCCTAACAACCGACAACTAACAACCTGTTGCTGCCCGTGTCTCATGTTTCTGCTCCTTCCTCGCCCCCGCGCCGCGCCATTTGGTGGGGCTTTGTGCGGGGCTCGCTGGGGGCGGGCGTGGCCGTGGTGGCGCGGGGCGTGGGAGCACTTATTCTGAATAAGCTTTTTGCCTTGTACGCCCCGGTGGGCGGCCTCACCCTGCTGGCCCAGTTCCAGAACCTGATGGCCCTGCTCACCACTTTGCCTAACGACGGCGTGCAGGTGGGCCTCGTAAAATACCTCGCGCCCCTGCGGCCGGGCAGTCCCCGCTACCGCGCGTGGCTGGGGGCCGCGGCGGGGCTTAATGCTGCGGCGCTTTTGGTTGGCGCCGTCGTGTTGGCCAGCCAGGGGCTGCTGGGGTGGGGGTGGCCCAGCCTGGCCGCGTTTCTGCTCGGCATCGCGCTGCTCACGGGGCAGACCCTGCTGGGCGCTGCCCTGCTGGCGGCCGGGCAGCTGCGCGCCTACGTAAGCCTGACGGTGGTGTTGGCCGCGCTGGGCACCGGGGCGGCGGCGGCGGCGCTGTGGCGCAATTTGCCGCTGCCGGTGGTGCTGCTGGCCTACCTGCTGGCCCAGGGCCTGACGCTGCTGCCCGCGCTGGGGCTGGCGGCCCGGGCCGGTCTGCTCCGGCACCTGAAACCATCGGCTGCCATCAGCCGCGGGGCGGTGCGGGGGCTGAGTCAATTCCTGCTCATGGCCGGGAGCACACTGCTCTTTGGCAAGGCGGTAGATTACGTGTTGCGCGACTACTTGCTCAGCACGTTTGGTCCGGCCCGCACCGATTTGTGGCAGGCCGTGGCCAAGCTGTCGGATAATTACACGATGGTCTTTGCGGCGGTGATGGGTAGCGTTTTTTATCCCCGCCTGGCCGCCCTGGCGCCCGACCCGCGCGCGGCCCGCCGCTATTTGCAAGGCGTGCTGGGGCTGGTGGCGCCGGTGCTGGCCGTGGGCCTGGGGCTTATTTTTGCCTGCCGCAACTGGCTGCTGCCGCTGCTGTTTTCGCCGCAGCTGCTGGAGGCCCGGCAGTTTCTCGCGCCGCAGCTGCTGGGCGATTGGGCTAAGTTGCTAAGCTGGCTGTTCATCTTTCAGCTCAGCGCCAGGGCGCGCACCGGGCCGTACATCGCGGTGCAGGCCGGCTCGGCGGTGGTATTTGGGTTCTTGCTGGTGGCACTCTTGCCGCGGTTGGGTTTGCACGGAGCGGTGTGGGCCCACGCCGGGCGCTATGGCCTGTTGCTCGGGGCTTGCGCCGTCGCGCATACGCTGAGCCCGAAGCGGGGATAAGGCTTTTCTAGCGTTCATTTACGGCACCTACGCCATGGCTGGTTCGTCCGTTTCTCTTTCTCCAATAAGTGAGCTGCCTTTGGTGAGCATCGTGGCGCTGTGCCACAACCACGCGCCGTTCGTGCGCGAGGCACTGGATTCCATTAGCAGCCAAACCTATTCGAACCTGGAAGTATGGCTGGTGGACGATGCCAGCACCGATGGCAGCCCAAGTATGCTGCGCGAGTACGCGGCGCAAAACCCCGCCTGGAAATTGCTGCTGCTGTCCGAAAACGTGGGGAATTGCCGTGCCTTCAACGCCGCTTTCCGGCAGAGCAAGGGCGCGTTTATTATTGATTTTGCCACCGATGACGTGCTGTTGCCCGAACGCGTAGCCCAGCAGGTGGCGGCCTTTGCGGCGGCCGCGCCCACCGTGGGCGTAGTGTATTCCAATGCCGAGCTGATAGCCGAAGATGGCCGGCCGCTGGGCCTGCACCACCGACCGGACCGTGCCGGTGAGCTGCTGCCCCGGCCGGCCAGCGGCTGGGTGTTTGCCGAGGTGCTGCGCCGGTATTTCATCAGCACGCCCACTATGATGATGCGCCGCGCCTGCCTCACCAGCCTGGGTGGCTACGACGAAACGCTGGCCTACGAGGACTTCGATTTCTGGGTGCGGGCCAGCCGCGACTGGCAGTTCCTCTACCTTGATGCCGTGACCACCCGCAAGCGCAAGCACCCGCGCAGCATGAGCAGCCGCGCCTACCAGCCGCACGACCCGTATTTGGCCTCCACCATTCGGGTGTGCGAAAAAGCCCTGGCCTTGCAGCGAAGCCCCGACGAGTGCGCCGCTCTGGCCACGCGCCTGCGCTGGGAAATGCGCCAGGCCCTGCGCCGCCGCCGCTTCCCGGAAGCACTGGCGCTGTTTGCCCTGCTGCGCCACACTGCCCGGCCGACTTTACTGGACTTAGCTTTGGCCCTCGGAAGTAGCGTGGCCCGTTTGGGTTAGTTGCTGGTTGTTAAATTGTCGGTTATGGGTGCGCAGTGAATCAAAAATTAACATCCGACAACCAGCAACCAACGCTAGCGCCCGTGCCAAGCCACTCCCGATTAGCCGTTTTTAGCCGCGTGGTGCTGCTGCCGGTGGCGCTGGTGCTGGCCACGGTGGCCGGGCTGGGCAGCTATTACGAGACCAGTGACGACGGCATGCTGGCCTGGCTTTTTTCGGGGGTGCTGGCGCTGGAGCCGGTGGCCGCCGTGCCGCTGTATTTCCACGGGTATGGGCACGCGCTGGCGGCGGCGTACGCGGCGATGCCGGGGGTGGCGTGGCTGGGGTGGCTTACGGCTGCTTTGCTATTGGTGGCTACGGTGCTCACCTTCGCGGTGCTGGATGAGATTTTTCGTGCCCGCTTCCGGCTGGGCGGGCGGGCGTTGGTGTTGGCACTGGTGGTATTTTTCGGCGTCGCGTGGCTGGAGC
>JAYSZD010000492.1:0-1611 GCA_043738185.1 Hymenobacter sp.
GCAAGCGGCTTAGGTTGTATTTCGCTTCCATTATTCTACATTTGTTGGAACCATTACGGGAATACGACAAATGTATTCGTAATAGTTTGATTAATTCAAACTTTTAAAGAAAAAAAATACACAAAACTGTAAAATAATGGAGCAAACAACTATAAATGAGAGAATTGCTAGAATGGTGGAGCAATTCAAGCAAGGGAATAAATCGGCATTTGCAAAGGCTTGTGGCATTAGTAACCAGAGCTTAGCCGAGATATTGGGCAATAGGCAAAGTGCTCCATCGTTCGCGGCCCTACAAAAGATATTGATTGGGTTCCCGGAAGTGCGGGTAGAGTGGTTAGTAATGGGAAAGGGGGCCATGTTGTCTGAGGTGCCCTTCATTCATGATGATGATGCTGCTCGACTAAATGAGGAGGTGAGAGAAGAGAAAGAGCGGATGCGTAAACTCCTTACCATTCTTGTCGACACCGTTCCATCTGATGCCGCTGCGCAGATTAAGGCCCTGCTCTCTGAGGAATAGCCATGGAGCTCATTTTCCGCCAACGCCTTGACCGGCCCGACAAAGCCGGCCGGGCCAACGTCTTCGGGGACTTGCACTGGGCCGGCGGCCATCGGTGGAAGGTGCCCACCGGCGTGAAGGTGTTGCCGGCGCACTGGCAGCCCACGAAGGCCAAGCGCATCCACACCAGCGCCCCCGACGCCAACCAGCTCAACCTACGCCTTACCCGTCTGCTGAGCGCCGTACAGGCCGTGTTCCTGGCTGCTGAAGCCGTGGGGAAAGCAGAAGCCGACGTGACCCAGGCCCAAATAGAGGCGGCTGTTACCGCCGTGGGCGCGGGCACCCGCCGGCAGCCCAGGCAGCAGCAGGCCGTGGCCCAGGCTGCCGCCGATGCGCCGCTAACAGCAACAACCCCATGGGCGACGTTTGAAGCGCGCTGGCAGGCCGAAAACGCCCACTTATTGGCGGGCAGCACGCTGCGGCTCTACCGCCAGGTGGTGAGCAGCCTGGATGCGTTCGATGCCCGGCTCCGGCTGGCCACCCTCACCAAAGAGCGCCTGGCGCAGTACGTGAGCTGGCTCTACGGGCAAGGCAAACGGGATTCCTCTGTGCAGCGGCACTACTCCTTTCTGCGCGAGTGCCACCGTCTGGCAGGCGTGGCCGTGCCCAAGTGGTTGGGCCGGCTGCCGGTGCGCTACGGGCGGGCCCTGGCCCTGAAGCGCAGCGAAGCCCAGGCACTGCTGCAGCCGGAGCTACCCCCAGACCTTGCCGAAGAGCGCGACGTGTTCCTGTTTCAGCTGCTGCTGTTGCTGCGCGACGTGGACCTGCGGGCCCTGCGGCCGCACCACGTCAGCCGGCACGACCTGCCCGGCTACGGCCCCACGCTGTGCGTCGACCTCTACCAGGAAAAAACAGGCGAACCCGTGCGCATCCCGCTGCCCCCGGCGGCGGCGGCCATCTGGGAGCGGTGGGCCGGCCGGCTGCCCGTCCCCACCCAGCAGGAGCGCAACCGCCGGCTCAAGGCGCTGGGCCGTGCCCTGGGCTGGGAGCGCGAGTTTGTGGAGAATTCGTTTTCGGGCAAGGTGCGGCATGAGGAAGTAATGCCGGTGTGGCAG
>JAYSZD010000493.1:0-10376 GCA_043738185.1 Hymenobacter sp.
GCCCAGCCAATCTGAGTGGCGCTGACCAGCGAGATGAGGAGCACCACCAGAAAGCTTTTCTGCAGCAGGCGCATCCGCTTGGCGGTAGCCGACGTGCTCACGGGCGACTGCTTGGCCTGCCGACGGCCCCGGATGGTCTGCACCATGGCGGCCAGGGGCATCAGCACCATCCACGGCAGCCACGGCGCGGCAAAGCCCACGTGCTCCAGCGTGTAGTTGCTCAGGGCGGCCACCATCACCACCAACCCGCGAAAAACATAGGTGAAAGCATACGCCCGCAGCTCAGTCGGGGTCACGGCCTCCGCCAGGAGTTCGGGAGCGAGGGCGAACGAGCGGGCCGGGCTGCCGGTGGCGGGGCTGAGCGAGAGGCTGGCGAGGTTTTTCATCGAAGCGGGATGGGTTAGTTGTGAGGATGGAACAAATGTAAACCAGTTTATTTTATAAATCAAATTATTTCGCAAACTCTTTTCAACTGTTCTGCGGCCTCCTCAAAACTCCTTCTGTTTGGCCACCTGTTTTCGGCACTCCTGCCGGCCGTCCTGCCTGCAAGTGCCCGGCGTTTTCCACATTCAGCGGTGCGCCGTGTATCTTTAGCAGCTAAATCCCGCCTCTCTTTTTAATCGGACCCCGCATGAATACCAAGTTGCGCCTCATCGTATTGAGTTTCTTACAATTCTTCATCTGGGGGTCGTGGTTGATTACGATTGGCGCGTATTGGTTCCAAACCAAGGAGTGGTCGGGCGCGCAGTTCGGGGCCATTTTCTCCACCATGGGCATTGCCTCCATCTTCATGCCCTCGCTCATGGGCATCGTGGCCGATAAGTACGTGAACGCGGAAAAACTCTACGGCATCCTCCACATTCTGGGCGGCCTCGTGCTCTGTAGCATCCCGTTGGTTGATGACCCCGGCGTATTCTTCTGGGTGATACTGCTGAACATGATTTTTTACATGCCCACGCTGTCGTTGTCCATCGCCGTGTCGTTTTCGGTGCTGAAAACCGAAGGGCTCGATGTGGTGAAGGACTACCCGCCCATTCGCGTGTGGGGCACTATCGGCTTCATCGTGGCCATGTGGACGGTGAGTTTGCTGGGCTTCGAAAAATCGGCCAGCCAGTTCTATGTGGCGGCGGGCGCGGCCGTGCTGCTGGGCATTTATTCGTTCACGCTGCCCAAGTGCCCGCCCCAGTCCACCAATACCTCCAGCCAGGGCCTGGCCGAAATTCTGGGCCTCAAGTCGTTCGCCATTCTGCGCGACCGTAAGATGGCCGTGTTTTTCCTCTTTGCTCTGCTGCTGGGCGCGGCGTTGCAGCTCACCAACGCTTACGGCGACACCTTCCTGCACGATTTTGACCAGAATCCGGCCTTCAAGGACACCATCACGGTGAAGTATCCGGCTATCATCATGTCGATTTCACAGATTTCCGAGACGCTATTTATCCTGGCCATTCCCTTCTTTTTGCGGCGCTTCGGCATCAAGCAGGTCATGCTCTTCAGCATGATTGCCTGGGTGCTGCGCTTCGGCCTGTTTGCCTACGGCGACCCCGGCGACGGCCTCTGGATGATTATCCTCTCGTGCATCGTGTACGGCATGGCCTTCGACTTCTTCAACATTTCGGGCTCGCTGTTCGTCGAAACCCAGACGCAGCCCAGCATTCGGGCCAGCGCCCAGGGCCTGTTTATGATGATGACCAACGGCTTTGGGGCGGTGCTGGGCAGCTCGCTCAGCGGCCTCATCATCCAGCACTACTTCACCGATGCCAACGGCGTGAAGGACTGGCACAGCATCTGGCTCACGTTTGCGGGCTATTCGCTGGTCGTGGCGGTGCTGTTCGTGTTTATTTTCAAGCACAAGCACACGCCCCTACCGGTGAAGGGCACGTTCCCGCCCGAGCCGCTGCTCACGCTGGAGCAGGCCTGAATTCCGGCCGGCGAATAAGCCCCACAATACAAGATTGGTATAAAAAAAGTCTGCTTTTGGCACAAAGAAAAAGCCCGTCCTGCATGACGCAGAGCGGGCTTTTTCGCAATTATCGGCGTCGGACTACTTGCTGCCGAAGAAGAAGTCGCCTTCAATTTGGGCATTCTCGTCGGAGTCGGAGCCGTGTACGGCGTTGGCTTCGATGCTCTTGGCGTACTTCTTCCGGATGGTGCCTTCCTCGGCGTTGGCCGGGTTGGTAGCGCCGATGAGGGTGCGGAAGTCGGCCACGGCGTTGTCTTTCTCCAGAATAGCCGCCACGATGGGGCCGCTCGACATGTATTTCACCAGGTCGTTGTAGAAAGGACGCTCGGCGTGTACGGCGTAGAACTCGCCCGCGCGCTCGGCGGTGAGGTTGATTTTTTGAAGCTCCACGATGCGGAAGCCGCCGGCCTCAATCATGCTCAGGACACCACCAATGTGGTTTTCCTGAACGGCATCGGGCTTAATCATGGTGAAGGTGCGGTTGGTGGCCATAAAACGGGCGGGGACTGATTGGTTGAAAAAGTTATTACGCCACAAAAGTAGCCATAAAGCGCAAGGGTTACGGGTGGCCTGGCCCAGCAGCCTGTTCACAGGGTTTGGACGAACCTTCCGGGGGCAGTGCGTTGTTGGGAACGGATTTCTTCCGACTTTTGCCGCCCCAATTATTCGTAAGCCACCGGCCCTCAGTTCTTTTTTTGGGCCCTTCCCGTTGTCGATGACCAGTTCCCTTTCCGCCTTGCAGGCTTTGCTGGCGCAGCCCAAGCAAATTGTTATTACCACCCACCACAAGCCCGATGCCGACGCGCTGGGCTCCTCATTGGCCTGGGCGGGCTATCTAAAGCAGCAGGGCCACCACGTCACGGTGGTGACGCCTTCCGATTACCCGGCCTTCCTCGATTGGATGGAGGGCAACGACGAGGTAGTGGTGTACGACAAGCGCCAGAACGACCGACAGGTGCGCGACCTCATTGCCCGCGCCGAAGTTATTTGCTGCCTCGATTTTAGCTGCCTGGGCCGCATCAATGAGCTGGGCGAATACATCCGGCAGGCCAGCGCCACCAAAGTGCTGGTCGACCACCACCAGGAACCCGAGGATTTTGCCGACATCGTGTTTTCGACGCCCAGCGCCGCAGCCACCGCCGAGCTCATTTTCGAGATTATCCGCGACCTGGGCCACCAAGACCTCATCACCAAAAGCCTGGGCGAGGCGCTTTACGCGGGCATTATGACCGACACGGGCTCGTTTCGCCACCCCAGCACCTCGCGCAACGTGCACCTCATCATTGCCGAGCTGCTCAAAGTCAACATCGACCTCTCGTCGGTCCACCGCCGCATCTACGACTCGCATTCTGAAATCCGCCTGCGCTTTCTGGGCTTCGTCCTGAAAGATAAACTGGTGGTAAACCGCGAGTTCAACACCGCCTACATCGCCATCACCCAGGACGAGCTGCGCCAGTACCAGAGCAAAACCGGCGACACCGAAGGCCTCGTGAACTACGCCCTGAGCATTGAGGGCATCCGGTTCGCGGCCGTTTTTATCGACCGCGGCGTGGCCGTTAAAATTTCTTTTCGCTCGGTGGGCAAGTTCTCGGTGAGCGACTTTTCGCGCCGGCATTTTGATGGCGGCGGGCACCACAATGCGTCCGGCGGCATCAGCTACCTGCCCTTGGATGCAACCGTAGAGCGCTTCCTCGGCATCCTGCCCGAGTATAAGGAACAACTTACGGGCCTGCCTGCTGCCGTAGCGCCGCCGGTAGTGTAACTTTGAACCGTTTCTGATTCCTCACTTCTTATATTTTCATGCGTTTTTCCTCCCGCTCCGCGCGGCAGCTGGCCTTGGCGGCCGGCGTGCTGAGTTTCGCTTCCCTCACCGCTTGCAACAAAGACGGCGGTGACTTTGCCAAAACCAAATCCGGCATCGAATACAAGATTTTCAAGAAAGTCGGCAACGCCTACGAGCGCCGCGAAATCAGCCCCGAGGGCGACCCTACCTACAAAGACCGGGTGGGCAAGTTTCTGCTCGGCAACATGCAGTACCGCACCGGCAAAGACTCCATCCTGCAAAACACCCGCCGCGACGTGGGCCTGCCCGTGCCGCTGCCCCTGCAGGAAATCAAGACCAAAGGCGCGCCCGATGAGGCCCTTTCCATGCTGCAGCCCGGCGACAGCGGCGTGTTCCGCTTCCAGGTCGACTCGCTGATTAAGCCCAAATCGGGCCAGCCCGTGCCGCCGTTCCTGCGCAAAGGCGGCAACGTGGTGATGATGTACGTGGCCACCACCAACAAGCTCATCACCCAGGAAGAAGCCCAGGCCATGCAGCCGGAGCTGCAAAAGCGCGCCATGGCCGCGCAAATGAAGCAGCGCATGGCTTCGCCCGAGTACGCCAAGCAGATGAAGGAGCAGGCCGACGCCCAGGCCAAAGCAATGGCTGCCCCGGAAGTGGTAGCCCAGCTGAAGAAGGACGACGCCATCCTGCAGGAGTACGTGAAGAAAAACGGCCTGAACGTGCAGAAACTGCCTTCGGGCGTGTACTACCAAGTGCTGAAGCCCGGCACCGGCCCCAAGCCCAACGCCGGCCAGACGGTGAGCGTGAACTACAACGGCACGCTGCTCAGCGGCAAGCAGTTCGACTCGTCGGACAAAGCCGGCAAGCCCATCGAATTCCCCCTCGGCCAGGGCGCGGTAATTCCGGGCTGGGACCAGGGCATTGCCCAGCTTAACAAGGGCAGCCGGGCCATTCTGCTCATTCCCTCGTCGTTGGCCTACGGTACCCGTGGCGCCGGCGCCGACATTCCCGCCGACTCGCCCCTGCGTTTCGAAGTGGAACTTGTTGATATCCAATAAGCTTTTAACATTCTGATTTCCGGCCAACGGGCGGCGCGGCACAGCTGTCCGGGCCTCCGTTGGCCGGATTATTTTTACCCCTGCTTTATGAAAAATAGTATCCTGCGTTCCCGCTACCTGACGCTGGCGCTGAGCCTGCTGCTGGCCATGCCGGCCCTATGGAGCTGCAACACCGAAACGACCCTTCAAAAGTCGTTACGGGAGCACGACGAAATAATGCGGGTTATCGACGAGGACACCATCCAGAAGTATCTGCTACGCAATGACATAAAAAACGCGATGCGCACCAATTCCGGCCTCTACGTAGTGCCGCTGGCGGAGGGCACGGGCCCACAAGTCACCGTCGGCAAGCAAGTGAGCGTGAGGTACGTGGGGCGGCTGCTGAGCAACGGTGCTCAGCCCGGCTCTACGGGTTATCCGGCCTCACCCGGCGATGGCCGGTTTCCAGCCGGCTCCATTTTCGATAATTCCTCTGAGAATCGCACGGAATGCGGCTGCGCCGTTTTTACGGCAGGTAGCGGCGCCATTGCCGGTTTTAGCGAAGGACTACTGCTGATGAAAAAAGGCGACCGCAAGCTGTTACTTATTCCTTCGCGCCTGGGCTATGGAACGCAAGGCTCTACTGGCTCTATTCCCCCTGATTCGGCGCTACTGTTTGACATTGAGGTGCTCGACATTTTTTAAGCCGGAGTACCGATGCACACCGCTGGCATGAAATGGAGCGCAAGCGGCCTGGGACTGGGGCTCGTTTTGCTTGCGGCAATGACCGGCAAGGCCCAACCGGGCCAGAAGCCGGCCGTACCGACAACGCCCACCGCTTCGGCTACCGGCACTGATACGACGCGCCTCGTTCCGCAAATCACGCGGAACGGGGTGCGTTTTTTGTTTCGGGAGCGCGGCACGGGCCCGCTGGCACAGCCCGGCCGGCGGGTGGCGGTGCGCTACACTGGCTTCCTGCCTGACGGCCATATTTTTGACGCCACCGTGGCTACCGGTGGTCCGTTACGCTTCCGCGTGGGCCGGGGCGAAGTTATTCCGGGTTGGGACGAGTTGCTGCCGCTGCTGCCCGAGGGCTCGCGGGTACGGGCTTGGATACCCGCCGCCCTGGCCTACGGCGCGGCCGGCGTCCGCGACCCGGACGACGACAGCCGGTTCGTCATTCCACCCGACACGGAGCTGCTCTTTGAGCTGCAAGTTCTGAGCGTGCGCTGAATTTCCTTTTGCCTGCGGCGGAAATGCGGAAAACACCGGGCGCAACTTCGTGGCATTGCCTAACTAGCCGCCGTTGTATTATTGAAGCTGTTTAGAAATTCTATTTTTTTGTCGTTTGTCATCCTGACTCTTTAAATATAATAATTTTTATTATTGATTGACTGTATGCGTTATTCCCTTCTTAGCGTGGTCTGCGCGCTGTTTGCTTTCCTGCAACCGGTTCATGCCCAGAGTACCGCAAGTGACTTTTCGCGCCTGCCGACAGGCACGGAGTATCGGCTGTTTCGTAAGGACGCGACCGGACACTACCAACCCCGCGCCCTGGCCGCCACCGATGCGCCTTATGCCAGCCGCGCCGGCCAGCTGCTACTGGTTTTTATGGAATTTCGCACGGGGCGCGACTCGGTGGTGATGAATTCGCGCCAGGTACAACCCACCCCACAGCCGGTACCCTTGCCTGCCGCCCCCACGCCTGGCGGGTTGGAAGAAGCCCTGGGCCTGCTCCTGCCCGGCGATAGCGCGGTGTTTCGGTTTCAGGCCGACAGCGTATTTGCCAAGACCTTCCAGCAGCCGGTTCCGCCATTCATCCGCAAAAGCGGCAATACGCTGGTGGTAATCGCCAGCGCGCGCGAACTGCTCAGTATCGCCGAAATGACGGCTCGCCAGGAAAAAATCAAAGCACAACAGGTACTGGCCCAAACGGCGCAGGACAAGACCCAAATCGACGCCTATCTCAAGAAGAATAAACTCGTAGCCAAAAAAACGGCTGGCGGCACGTACTATCTCATCACCCAGCCGGGCAAAGGCCTACCTCCTAAGCAAGGGCAAACCGTGCGTGTGCTCTACCGGGGAACCGTATTGGCTACCGGAAAGGAGTTTGATTCCTCAGCCAAGCACGGCAACGAGCCCATTGCTTTTCCGCTCGGCACCGGGCAGGTTATTAAAGGCTGGGACCAAGGCATTGCCATGCTCCCGGCGGGCAGCAAAGCAGTACTGCTCATACCCTCAGCCCTGGCCTACGGCACCCGTGGCGCCGGCGCCGATATTCCGGCCAATGCCGTGCTCCGCTTCGAAGTAGAGCTGGTGGACATCAAGTAGCGGCGCCGCTTTGGTTGGTTGTTGGTCAGCTATTTATTGATGCAATAACAACTGACAACAAGAACGACCGATAACAAGCAACCGACAACTAACGCGGCTACTCCGCCAGTACTTGCGAAAGGATATCCAGCGAGCGGATTTCGCCCAGCTGCTCTACGTGCAACTGGTAATAGCGGATAAGCACCGTGAGCAGCTCGTGCCGCACGCGGCCGTTGGGAATGCTGCTCGTGGCGGGGTCGCGCAACAGCTCGTCGAAGTAGACTTCGAACTCGCGCAGCCGTAGCGTGGCCGGGCCGGTAGCGCCCTTGCTGGCAGGCGCGTGGCCTGCCATAATCACCTGGTCGGTCAGCTCAGCGCCCGAGCTGATGCCGAAGCCCAGGTAGCTGGCCAAACGCAGCAGAAACACCGGGGCGAAATTCTCGCTGCCCGTGGTTTGCTGGTCAAATTCGCGAATGGAGTCGTGCAGAAACTGAAAAAGCGGCTCGTTCTGCTCTTCCTCCCGCACGGCCCGCCCCACTACTTCGGATAAAAAAAGGACCACACTGCTTTTCTGCACCTCGTAAGGCAGCGTGGTGAAGGGCTCGGAACACCGGAACTCCGAGAGGCGGGTGAGGCCGCCGCTGCCCCGCGCCACATAGGCCACCAAGTCAAGCAGTGTGAAGGGCTGAAACAAGGCGATGCGTCCCGGCGGCTTGGCCTTGCGCACGCCGTTCACAATGTAGCTCTGCACACCCAGCCGCTCGGTGTAGACGCGGGCAATAATACTGGTTTCGCGGTACTTCAGGTAGCTGAGGACGATGCCCCTGGTTTTTATTAGCATGTCTGGCTGTACTGATTCGGGAGCGGGCTGGTTTGGCCGGGGCAGGCGCTGGCGCGAAAACCGGTGGCGCTTCTGCTTCTTATCGTTGAGTAGCCGCTCAAAAGCAAACGAGTTGTCAGTTGCTCAGCACGGCCACTTTGCTCACACAGGTATTCTTGCCGTCGGCGTCCGAGGTTAGCACCAAATAAACGCCCGAGCGGACGCGCTGACCGTTGGGAGTGGTCAGGTTCCAGGTAACGGTACCGCCGTTGGCGGTGGTGGCGTAGACCAGGTGTCCGGCCACGTCGGTAATCTTCACCAAGGCATTGTTGGCCAAGCCGCTGATGCCCACGGTTCCCGCAAAATCGGCCCGGACGGGATTGGGAGATACGGCCGCGCACGTTGGCTTGCCTTCGGTGATGCTGGCCGAGCCCCGGTAGGCCACCACGCCCGCGTCGGTGGCTACCCACACTTCGCCGGTTTTGTCGTTCACCTTCACGTCCACGATGCGATTTGACGGCAGCGGGCTATTGTCCGTGGTAAAATGCAGTAGTGCCTCATCGGCGTCGGGGCTAAAGAGCCACAGGCCATTGTCGGTACCAAACCACTTACGGTCACCGCCATCAATGGCCAGCGTGCGCACGGCTTCGGTAAATAAAACGGGAAAGCCAGTGCCTTCGCCCCGCGTCACAAAGGGCAGCGTAAACCCGACATTGGGGTCAAACGGCCCGCTGGGGTCGTTGAATACCGCCACGCCTTTGATGGTGGCGGCCCAAATGCTGCCCCGCCGGTCCTTGGCCAGCTCGTAAATCTGGTTGTCGGGCAAGCCGGATGCCGTAGTAAAGAAACGCGGCGGGTTGGGGTTGACCAATGCGGGGTCGATTGCAAAAATTCCGAGCGCCGCGTTGGTAGGGTCCGTTTTGCGCGATACCGACACCCACGCGTAGCCATTATCATCGAGCACGATGCGTTCGAGTGCTTCCAGGCCCGACACCCACGGGATGGTGCGCCACGTGGTGGCCATCGGGTCCAGCACAAACAGGCCCGAAGTGCCGGAGCGCAGGTGGCGGTTCACCACCCACACCAGGCCCGCGGCGTCGGCCGCCACGTCGGTTACTTCTACCCGTTGCGGGAGGCCAAACGTGCCCAGCAACGGGCTGCCGGTGGGCGTGCCTTGCCCAAACTGCCGGAACTTGCCGGGGCCTTGCCATTCGAGCAGGCCCCCGCCGTTGTTGCCCACGTACAAGGTGCCGTCTGGGGTACGGGTGCCGCGCACGGGGCTCAGCGGGTTAGGAAAATCCGAGGGCGATGGAAAAGCCGATGCCGTAAAATTGGTCCATTGCCCGCCGGCAAACTCGTACAACCCCGCCCGGAGGCCCGAGGGCACGTAGCGCTCCGAATAGCCGCCCGTAAAGACGTTTACCTTGTTGCTGCGGGCATCGGCCAGAATGCTGAATGCCAGGTTGGATTCGGGACCATTAGCCACAAACTGCTCTGGGGCCTGGCCCGAGCCGGGCTGCACCCGCTGCAAGCCGAGGTTGTAATTGACCACGTAGTAGCTGCCGTCGCGGGAGCGCGCGGCATCCAGCGTGAAAGTACCGCCGGTTGGTGGCACCACGGTGGTTACGGCACCATTGCCATCAATACGGCGCACGCCGGCGGCGTCGTCGACGATAAAAACGCCGGCACTGCTGCTGCGCAGACTGCGAAACTGCGCCGAGTACGTATTAGGCACCAACTGCCACGCGCCCGGATTTCCCGGTACGTACTTGTAAACGTTATTTCCTTCTACCCCGGCGTACACCTGTCCGGCATAAGCGGCCAGGGTACGGTAGGTGAGTTGCGCCGGATTGGAGGGAAGTGGCACCGGCAGGTATTGCGTCCAACTGCGGTAGTCGAGTAGGTTGCTGGTTAGCGCTCCTCGTAGCAAGCCCACGGAAGTAGCTGCAAAAAGGCTCCCATTAGCCACCGCGGCATCATAAACGGTCACCATCGTACCACCGGGCCCGATGTTGCTGTACGTATCGGTAATCTCAAGCTTTGCCAAATCAATCGCCACCAGGCCAAAACTGGTTGACAAGTAGGCTTTTCCGGCCCCGATGGACACCTGATTGATGACTTTACTACCTTGGATTGGCTTGCGCAGCACGTCGTTCAGATTGCGCACGCGGCCATTGGGCTGCAGGATGTCGATGTTGGTGTTTTTGTAAGCCAATACGGTCTGCCGCGTTACCGAGTCGTAGGCCAGGGCCACTACGCCCACGTCATTTAGCCCGTCGCGCCGCGAAAGCACCTGGGTGGTGTTCAGCTTTTTATCCAGAAAATAAAAGTTGCTTTCCGTGGCCACGTACACCCGGTCGCCGGTATCGGCCAGGCGCAGGGGGCGGTTGGTGGGCAGGTGCAGCTGCCAGTCGCCGTAGCCCGCGGTGCTTTGTGCACGGACGGTACCGGCCCATAAAAACA
>JAYSZD010000494.1:0-1609 GCA_043738185.1 Hymenobacter sp.
TGCCCAAGCGCGGGCAGAACACCCGCAGCCGGTAAGCTAGCCATCTGCACTTGGTTTCAAAGGCCGCTTCAGTGAGTGAAGCGGCCTTTTTTACGCCGTTTGGGAGCCCAGGCCGGGTGGTTAGCAGCTCACGTCATTATTTAGCCATTGAGCTTTTGGCTTGCCGCTTGAAGCTTGTGGCTCACTGCTCAAATCCAGCTTCGTATTTTTCCTGTCTTAATGCAGCTTTCCGCAACCATTTCACTTCGCGTTGGTATACTCGGCGCTGGCCGCGTGGCCAACCAGCTCGGCCCGGCATTGGCCGTAGCCGGCCACGAAGTAGTTTTCGTGTGGAACCGCACCGCGCCCGCAGCCAAGACCCTGGCCGCGCAGCTGCCCGGCGCGCGGGCCCTGGCCCGCTTATCGGCGCCACTGCCCGCTGCTGATGTATACCTACTGGCCGTGCCCGATGCCGCCGTGGCCCCGCTGCTGGCCCGCACCAGCTGGCCCGACAACGCCGTGGTAGCCCACTTGGCCGGCGCTCTGCCCCTGGCCGTGTTTGCCGGGCAGCAAACAGTGCGCGGCGGCGTTTTCTATCCGCTCCAGACCTTCAGCCCCGGCCGCGCCATCGACTGGCCGGCAGTACCGCTTTGCATCGAAGCCGCCGATGCGGCGGCGGAAGCCCTGCTGCTGGGCCTGGCCCACAGCCTAAGCCAGCACGTGCGGCTACTCGACTCAGCCCAGCGGCTCAAGCTGCACGTAGCTGCGGTATTTGCTAACAATTTCACCAACCACCTGTTGGGCATTGCTGATGCCTTGCTGGCCGAAGCCGACCTACCCGCTGCGCTGCTGGCTCCGCTGGTGCGCGAGACAGTAGAAAAAGCCTTGGCCAGTCCGCCTTTTGCCGTGCAAACGGGACCGGCAGCGCGGCGTGACGCCCCCACACTGGCCGCCCACCAAGCGGCGCTGGCCCGATATCCGGCGTGGCAGGCGCTTTATGAGCGGCTTACTGCCAGCATTCAGGCCCAACTTTGATGCCCGGGCCGGGCAGAGTACCTTTGCGGCGGCAAACGCCGTGTCTTTTTTCGCTTTTTCGTATCTCGTTTTGTCTGTTCCCGCCACTACCATCACCTTCCAACTCAGCGACGGCCAGCCGGCCCAGACCCACGTGGCCGCTCCCGGCGAGTCGGTCCTCGATGTGGCCCTCAACAACGGCATCCAGCTGCAACATAACTGCGGCGGCGTGTGCGGTTGCAGCACCTGCCACGTGTACATCAACTCGGGCGGCGATGACCTGCCCGAAATCAGCGACAAGGAAGAAGACTTCATTGACCGCGCCGAGAACCCGCGCATCAACTCCCGCCTCGCCTGCCAGTGCGTGGTAGAAGCCAACATGCAACTGGTGGTTACGGTGCCGCCCCAGCATTTCCTGGGACACTAGGTTTAAATTAAAAATTATGAATTAAGAATTAAAAATGAGCGCAACCGACGCTTGCGCCTTTCGACTTCATAATTTTTAATTCATAATTCATAATTTTTAATTATACAGAATGAACCATTTTGAGCCGCCCATGCATTGGGCCGACCACGAGGATATTGCCATGGCGCTCTACGAGAAGTTTGGCAGCGA
>JAYSZD010000495.1:0-10366 GCA_043738185.1 Hymenobacter sp.
GCGGGCGCGGGGGCGGCTACTTCCGGCTCCGGCTCGGGCGTAGGGTCGACAGCGGCCACAACCGGGGCCGCCGTGGCCACCCCGCTGGGCGCGGCAGCGGTGGTTTTGGCAGCAGCAGCAGCAGCCGTTTTGTCGCCGGGCTTGGCAGTGGTTTTTTCCTCCTCTTCGTCTACTTTGGCCACGGGGGCAGCTTTCAGACCCGCCGCGATGCTGTCGGCCGAGGTCGGGGTTACGCCCGTTACGGCAGCATCGTCCAGCATAAAGGTGGGGGTTACCGAAGCCATTCCGTCGCCCTCGCCTTTGGGCAGGGCCACGTAGCCAATTACCAGGGCCACGACCAACCCAACCAGTATGTACAGCAAACGATTGTTGCCACCCGACATCACCTCTTCATCCTGAGCCTCAAAATTGGGGTCGTAGGGTTGTTCTTCGTTTTTTTGTAGATTTTCAGGATTCATAATCTGACTTTAATGAAGGGGATTTAATGAATGGTTTAAAGGCAATTGAAATAGGCTGACGCATCAGCCCGCTACTCCAACAAGGCCCGCAAGTTAAGCTTTTGCCGCGTTATCCGCTCCCCTGCCTGTTTTTTTTGTTAGGCCGCCGAGGCAAACAGGGTTCCGCAACTGGAAGCCGCCGAATATTCTTCTTTACCAGTGCCTGCGTCCAGCCTGCAGCTCCACTTTGAAAGCTAGCCGGCTGGAAGCCATTTTTCCTCTGTTTGGCCCTTCAACCCCAGTCTCAACGGTTAGTATGTTGAGGCAAAACATTAATTAATAGCTAATTGAATGCGCTAAATGGAAGGCCAATACGCCAAAGCGGGACCGGGCGCTAGCGCCCGGTCCCGCTTTGGTTTGGAACCTAGAAATTGATTGGGTGGCCTTTAGTTGTCGCTGATGCTTCCGTCGCCACCAGCGGACGTGGGCGGGCCGGTGGCTTCCTTGGCCCCGAATGGCTGCTCGCGGGTGCGCAGGTTGTGGTCGAGCTCGATGCTGCCTTCGGCTTCGAAGCCGGGGCCCTGGGCCTGCTCGCCGGCCGCGTGGTGGTCGTTGCCACCCTGGGGCTCGGTTTCGGAACCGCCGATGTGGAGGTTTTCGAGCTGGTCTTTCTGGTTGCTGCGCTGGGTGTAGCCATTGGCGCCGGTGTTGCGGGCGGCCGACGGGTCGTTGCTGGATTTGTCGTTGCTCTGGTCCTGCTTGTATTCTTTCTGCTTTTCGAGCTCTTCGTTTTTGAGAAAATTCTTGTTTTCGGTGATGTCGGCGTGTTCGCCTTCGTTGGGGTCGGTGCCGTTGCCGGAGATGTTGTCAGGAAGCATAAAAGGGCGCTGAAGTGAGTGGGGAATTACCGTACTTAGACGTACGCAACGCCTCGGCTTACGTTGCTGGAAGCTCGGCGGGCATCTTGGCGGCGTAGGATTGTGGTACGGCCCCGGTTACTTTTGACTACTGGTCCGGCTTCTTACCTCAACTCCTTCGCAATGCACTTGGTTATCATCGGCAACGGCATTACCGGCGTTACGTGTGCCCTGGCCGTGCGGCGCCTGAGCCCCACCGCCCAAATCACCCTGGTTTCGTCGGAAAGCGCCCACCACTACTCCCGCACGGCACTGATGTACGTGTACATGGGCCACTTGCGCCCGCAGGACATCAAACCCTACGAAGACTGGTTCTGGGCTGAGAACCGCCTGGCGCTGGTGCACGCCGACGCCACGGCCCTCAATACGGAAGAGAAACGAGTGGTGCTGGACAACGGCACCACCCTCACTTACGACCAACTGCTGCTGGCCACCGGCTCGGTGAGCAAGCTGTTCGACTGGCCCGGCCAGCACCTGGCGGGCGTGCAGGGCCTCTACAACCTCCCCGACCTGGCAGCCATGACCCGCGACACCCACGGCATCAGCCGGGGCGTGGTGGTGGGCGGCGGCCTCATTGGCGTGGAGCTGGCTGAAATGCTGCACAGCCGGGGCATCGAGCCCCTGGTGCTAGTGCGCGATACCCGCTATTGGGGCGGCGTGCTCCCGCCTGAAGAAGCCAACCTGGTGGACCGGCAGTTCGAGGAAAACCACGTGGCCGTGCGCTACGGTACCGAGTTGCGCGAGATGCTGGGCGATGCCCAGGGCCGGGTCCGGGCCGTGGTGACCACCGCCGGCGAGGAAATTGCCTGCCAGTGGGTGGGCCTGGCCACCGGCGTGGCGCCCAACCTGGCCCTGGCCCAAACGTCAGTCGTGGAAACCGAACGGGGCATTTTGGTTGATGAATACCTGCGCACCAGCGTACCCCACGTATTTGCGGCCGGCGACTGCGCCCAGCACCGCCGGCCGGGCGCGGGCGAAGTGCCCATCGAGCAGCTCTGGTATACCGGCCGCATGCAGGGCGAAACCGTGGCCCACACCATTTGCGGGCAGCCCACCCCCTACCGGCGCGGCGTGTGGTTCAACTCGGCCAAATTCTTCAACCTCGAATACCAGACTTACGGCCAGGCGCCGGCCGGCCCCACGCCGGGCCTGGCCAGCTTTTATTGGGAACATCCCACGGCGCGGGCGGCGTTGCGGGTGTACTTCCGCAGCGAGGCGCCGCACGCCGTGGTTGGGTTCAATGCCCTGGGCCTGCGCCTGCGGCAGGCCGTGTGCGAGAACTGGATACGGCAGGCCGCAACCGTGGCAACCGTGATAGCCGAGCTGGGCAGGGCTAATTTCGACCCCGAGTTTTTTCCGCAGCACGAGCCGGCCATTGTGCGGGCTTTCAACCAGGCGTTTCCCCAACATGCCGTAACGCTCAGGCACCGGAAAGGGCTTTTTTCAATTAAAAATTAAAAATGAAGGATTAAAAATTGAGTTGAATGGCTTTGAACCTGTTCAGGATGTCTGTTCGAACGGCAGCCCCCGTACTTATTTCGCTTCGACTGACCTCCCTATAGCCTCCTTTTGAAGGCCGTCGGACCTTTTTTCAGCAGCCTTTTTGAACCTCAAGCCCTGCTGCATCCTGCCCATTTTTAATTTTTAATTCTTCATTTTTAATTCCATCCCCTTCCCGTGGACTACTCCAAACTATACCGGCCTTCGGCGCTCAATAGCTTTCAGTTCATCGCCCTCACCGGCCTGCTGATGAGTGCCGGCGCCCACCTGATTCTATACTTTTTCGTGGGCCACACGCCCACCGGCTTCAACTGGCTGTACGTGTGCTGGACAGCTTTTTACGTCATTGGCACGCTCATCAATCTGTTTGGCAAGCCCGATGAGCCGCACGACCACCACCACCATTGATTTGCGCGTTGGTTTTCCAGCTTATTGCCTGATAAGGGAAGTTCCCGCTCACAAAAGCCAACCTGCTTTAGTGACGGGCCTTAACTGATTACACAACAGCATAGGCTCAATACACTGACTGCAAAGAAGATACTCATTGGCTGACTGCTTAAATCCCCCATGACTCCAACACTCGACACGCCGCCCCTGTCCACCACCTCGCCGGCCGAAAAGCTAACCCTGACGGTGGTGGCCGACGGCCTGCTGGCCCTGGTGCTGGCTCTGACCGATGCCGACCCCGCCCGTCGGCAAACCTGGTTTTACCTGGCCCTGGGCCTGGTGAGCGGCGGCACCCTGGCCTGGAGCTGGCTGAAATTTGGCCAACAGCCCGCCGGCGTGCAACAGCACAACCTGTGGCTGCGCGCCAGCACCGGCCGCGGCGCGGTGGCCTGGGTAACGGGCCTGGTGCTCACGGGTTTCTACGTGGTGCTGTACTGGTATAGCGGCGACGACGGCCAGGGCAACTTCGGGCCGCTCAACAACCTGGTGCACGCCCTCGACGGCTTCAGCCAGTGGCTGCGCGCCCGGCCCGCCGACCAATGGTTTCTCTACGGCACGTTCTACACGCTGGCCATTCTGCTGATGGGCGCCCGCGCGCTGTGGAAATACCGGCACTCGCGCTACCAACTCATTCGCACCGCGTCGGTGATGTTCTTTCAGCTTGGGTTTGCCTTTCTGATTCCGGGTCTGTTGCAGTTCTTCCAGCAACCCGAGTTCTACTTCACCTACTTCTGGCCGCTGAAGTACGACTACCTGTTCCCCGGCACCGTCACCTCGCTGACGCAAAACGGTGGCCTGGGCGTATTCATGGTGTTTTGGGGTGCGATAATGACTTTTCTAGCTACGCCGGTGCTCACCTATTTCTACGGCAAGCGCTGGTACTGCTCGTGGGTGTGCGGCTGCGGCGGGCTGGCCGAAACCGCCGGCGACCCCTACCGCCACCTCTCCGACAAAAGCCGGGCCGCCTGGCGCTGGGAAGTGCGCCTTATCTACTCCATTCTGGGCATTATCATCGCCGTAACGGTACTACTGTGGACCAATTTCGCCTTGGGCAGCACCTTACTCGGGGAAATCGGCAACGTGGGTGCGAAGTGGTACGGCTTTGCCATCGGGGCCGTTTTTTCGGGTGTGATTGGAGTGGGCTTCTACCCCATCATGGGCTCGCGGGTGTGGTGCCGATTCGGCTGCCCCATGGCGGCGTACCTGGGGCTCCTGCAAAAGCACTTTTCGCGCTTCCGCATCAGCACCAACGGCGGCCAGTGCATTTCGTGCGGCAACTGCTCCAACGTGTGCGAGATGGGCATCGACGTGCAGCAGTATGCCCAGCGCGGCGAGCCCATCATCCGGGCCTCGTGCGTGGGCTGCGGCCTGTGCAGCACCGCCTGCCCCCGCGGCGTGCTCAACCTGGAAAACGGCCCGCGCGAAGGCCGCTACCAGGCCTCACAGCTCATCCACGCGGATTCGCTGCGGATTTTGAGCTAAAATCGTGACCTCACTTACTACTCTTGCTACTCGGGAAGAAGAAAACATGCGCGTCGTTGAGAGCGTGAACGGACCTATTGAATACCAGACTACTCAGCTCGCTACTTTGGGAGTATATGACGAGTATTTATCCATTCATAAAGCTTACTCCCAGCTACTTTTTCATGACAGCAACCAGGAAGCTGTAAAACGGGCGCTGTTTATTCAATGGTTTTGTTTAGCTGAACCGGCTTTCCTCAGCGGTATATCAGAAATTGACCCCCTAGCTGAGCTTGCTGTCCTCGCCCGCTTAGATTATTTGCTCCACGATAGTCAAACTGATGCGGAATTAATCGTAATGCTTCAATACTACGCTTCTTGGGAGTATGTCTTTCAGCGTCCTGAATTTCAACACCTGTTAGCATTGCAATCCTTTGTAGCACAATGGATGAATGCCGATTTCAGCCCGACATCATCGCTGCGCATGTCAGACATGGCAAACAGAGGCCAGATGGGCAAGTATTGGCTAAGCTGGTGCGGATAGCAATTTATTGGATTCTAATTCAGAAATAAACCCTGCCCTCGCTCGTTCGGAGTTGCACTCCGAAAGAGCGAGGGCAGGGTTGTACTCCGTTACTTGAGGGCCAGTTGTGCGCGGGGACTTCAAGTCCCCAGCAACCGAACTTTCGAAGTGCAACTCCGAGAGAGCCTAACTGCACACAAATCCGCAGCGCGTTACGCTGCCAGGCCCGCCAACACCTCCTTGGTCTTGCGCACATGGTCGGTAGCGCCGCTCAACGAGTTGAAGATGTAGCGAATGATACCCTTGCTGTCAATAACATACGTGACGCGGCCCGGCAACAGCCCGAGTAGGGCGCGGGGCACTTCGTAGAGCTTGCGCACGTCGCCTTTCTCATCGGCCAGCAGCTGGAAGGGCAGGCTATGCTTGGCCGTAAATTTCTGGTGCGACTTCTCGCTGTCGGAGCTGATGCCGACGACCTCGGCGCCCAGGTCCTTGAAATCCTCGTACTGGTCGCGGAAGCTGCAGGCCTGGGCCGTGCAGCCGGGCGTGTCGTCCTTGGGATAGAAATAGAGCACCACGTGCCGGCCGCGCAGTGAGGAGAGCTGAAAGCTTTCGCCGGTGGTGGTTTTTAGAGTAAAATCGGGAGCGGGTTGGCCGAGCTGGAGCATGGTTGAGCGAAATGAATGAAAGCCGCAAAGATGCAGCACCGCGCGGCTTTACGGCGGCGGCAGCATCTTTGTGGTGCGGTTGGCGTGTGCTGTCCGGTTTTCTGCGTTGTGGCGGTCCGGTCGCGCGTCCCTTTTTCATGCCCCAGCCCCGCATCAGCGTCATCATTCCCGCTCACAACGAAGCCAAGGCCATTGGGCTGGTACTGGCCGAGATTCCGGCCGGCCTGGTGCAGGAAGTGGTAGTGGTTGATAATAATTCGACCGACGACACCAGCCACGCGGCCGCCGCAGCCGGCGCTACCGTGCGGCACGAAGCCCGCCCCGGCTACGGCTATGCCTGCCTGGCGGGCATGGCCTACGTCTTCGGCAAGCCCCAATCCGAGTGGCCCGACATCGTCGTATTTCTCGACGGCGACCATTCCGATTACCCCGAACAAATGCCCGAGCTGCTCGCTCCCCTGCTCCACGGCGCAGCCGATATGGTGATTGGCTCGCGGGCGCTGGGCGTGCGCGAGCGCGGGGCGCTGCTGCCGCAGCAGCGCTTTGGCAACTGGCTGGCTTCCCGGCTATTGCGCCTGCGCTACGGCGGCACCTTCACCGATTTAGGTCCATTCCGGGCCATCCTCGCCCCTGCCCTGCTCGGCCTGCACATGGAGGACAAAACCTACGGCTGGACGGTGGAAATGCAGGTGAAAGCCGCCCGTCAGGGCCTGCGCACCGTGGAAGTGCCCGTGCGCTACCGCAAGCGCATTGGCACCAGCAAGGTGTCGGGCACGGTGCGCGGTACCATTGGGGCGGGCTACAAGATTTTGTGGACCATTTTCAAGTACTGGTGAGCGGTTATGAATTATATCCATCACGAAGTCATTCGCGAGAACGTCTGTCATGCTTCGCTGCGCGCTGCATGACAGACGTTCTCTCTTTTTACTTTGCGACGAGTATCGTAATTTATTGACTGGTTTTCGTGTCGATTTTTAATGACGCTGTTTAGAAGGTCGGCTTTCCTAAACAGCTTCAGTTTTTGTCTCCGACTATTTATTCGCTGATTTTCAGCCCCGCTTCTCTGTGTTCTTGAATTTTCGTTTCCCATCCTGATGCCGCTGCTGCCCCTTTTTCTCGTGGTGCTGTACGGTCTGTGCCTATTGTTTATTGTTGGTTTTAGTTTGGGCCAGTGGCACCTTACGCGGTTGGCGCTGCGGGCCTATGCCGCGCCGCCTGCCCTGCCCCCGCCGGCTCCGGCCGAATGGCCCCGCGTGACGGTACAGCTGCCGCTCTACAACGAGCAGAACGTGGTGGAGCGCATCATCGACGCCACGGCGGCCCTCGACTACCCGGCTGATTTACTGCATATTCAGGTACTGGACGATTCCAACGATGCCACCGTGGGCCTGGCCGCGACCCGCGTGGCGCACCACACCGCCTGCGGCCTGCGCATCAGCCATGTGCGGCGGCCCGACCGGGAGGGCTACAAAGCGGGCGCCCTGCGCCACGGCCTAACCGAAACTGATGGGGAATTCATCGCCATTTTCGACGCCGACTTCGTGCCGGAGCCGGATTTTCTGCGTCGCACCGTGCCCTACTTTTTGCAGGACGCGGCCGTGGGCGTAGTCCAGACCCGCTGGGGCCACCTCAACCAGAACGAGTCGCTGCTGACGCGCCTGCAGGCGTTCGGGCTGGATGCGCACTTTCTCATCGAGCAGGTGGGGCGCACGTTTGCCGGCTTCTTCATCAATTTCAACGGCACCGGCGGCATCTGGCGGCGCACCTGCATCGACGATGCCGGCGGCTGGCACACCGATACCCTCACCGAAGACCTCGACCTGAGCTACCGCGCCCAGCTGCGCGGCTGGCGCTTCGTGTACCGGCCCGAAATTGTGGCCCCCGCCGAATTACCCGCCGTGATGGACGCCCTAAAGTCCCAACAGTTCCGCTGGACCAAGGGCGCGGCCGAAACCGCCCGCAAGCACCTGGGCCCGCTGTGGCGCTCGGCGCAACCGCTGGCCACCAAGCTGCACGGTAGCTTCCACCTGCTCAACAGCAGCGTGTATGTGGTGATTCTGCTGATGGCGCTGCTGAGCGTGCCGCTGGTATTTGTGCGCAAGGATTACCACGAGTTTAAATTCGTTTTTCAGTTGGCTTCGGTGTTTCTGCTGGGCTTTGTGCCGCTCATCTATTATTACTACACGGCATGGCGGCTGGCGCGACCTACCGGAAAAGCGTCGCTGTATCCTGGCTTTTTTCTGCTGTTTCTCTCGGTTTCTATGGGGCTGGCGCTGCACAACGCGCGGGCCGTTGTTCTGGGCTGGATGGGCCAGCGCACGCCTTTCGTGCGCACACCCAAGGCCGGCAGCGGGGGCCGCGCCAAACGGCGGTATCGCACCGGGGGCGTGGGCGCGCTGGTGCTACTGGAAGGGTTCCTGGCCGGGTATTTCGCTTTTGGACTCGGGGCCGGCCTGTACTTTGGCGATGCCGGCCTGCTGCCCTTTCATACCCTGCTCACGCTGGGCTTCGCGGCGGTGTGCTATTATTCGGTGCGCCACGCCCGGTAGCATTGCTTTTGAGCGGCTGTGCAGCGTCAAACGCACGTCAACAGCCTATTCAACCAATTGATAATCAATATAAATATCTTGCAGCTAAATTAGTTATACGTGTCAGTGGACATTAAACGCCCCTCCCTATCGCAGTTAGCCGCCGTGGCGGTTTCGGGCGGAGCCTATTGGAGCCTGGCTTATGCCACGCCCCGAACAGATTTCGGACAGTTGCTGGGTCTGTTTGCGGTGGCTTTGCTGGCGTATGCCTGGCTGCTGCGCAGCCGGCTGCCGTGGCGCTGGGGCGTGGCGGCAGCGCTGGGCTTCCGGCTGCTCTGGCTGCCCGCCACGCCCGCCCTGTCCGACGATGTGTACCGGTTTCATTGGGACGGGCTTTTGGTGGCAAACGGGGCCACTCCCTTCCAGTTCCGCCCCGCCGAAATTATTGCGGACGGCGCCCGCACGGCAATTCCGGACGAGGCCGCCCGCGCCTGGCTGCTGCCGGAGTTGCAGCAACTGTACCGCCGGCTGAACTCGCCGCAGTACTACTCGGTATATCCGCCCGTGTGTCAGTATGTTTTTGGCGCGGCCGCGTGGGCATTTCCGACTTCGGACACTGGATTTGCCTTGGGTCTGCGCGGCATAATACTGGCAGCGGAAATTGCCGCGGCGTGGCTGCTGCTGGCCTTGCTACCGGCATTGGGGTTCCCACCGGAGCGCGCCCTTGGCTACCTACTGCACCCGCTGGTAATTGTGGAGCTAACCGGGAATCTTCACTTTGAGGGGCTGGTTTTTAGCTTCGTTCTTTTGGCATTCTGGCTGCTCATTCACGGCCGCTGGCGGGTTTCGGCGCTGGCGCTGGGGCTGGGCGTGGCCACCAAGCTACTGCCGCTGCTGGCGCTGCCGCTGCTGGTGCGACGCTTGGGCTGGCGGCGCTTCGGTGGGTACGCCGGGCTGAGTACGGGGGCGGTTGTCCTGCTCTTCATCCCGTTTCTTTCCGCAGATTTAGTCGCCAATTTCAGCCGGAGTCTCAACCTATATTTTCGCAGCTTCGAGTTCAATGCCAGTGTGTATTACGTGGTGCGATTCCTCGGAATCCGGCTCACTTCCTACAACGAAATTGCCATCATTGGCCCGGCCTTGGCGCTGGTCAGCGGGCTGGTTGGGCTGGGGCTGGCGTGGTGGGAGCGACTCCCACGGCTGGCCTCGCTACCGCAGACGCTGCTGCTCGTGCTCACGGGGTATTTCCTGCTGGCCACCACCGTTCACCCCTGGTACCTCACGCTGCTGGTAGGTCTGAGCGTTTTTTCGCGCTTTCGCTACCCGCTGGTCTGGGGGGGCGTGGCCGTGCTCTCCTACGCCGCGTATCGTTCCAGCACCTACACCGAAAACCTCTGGCTAGTCGCGCTGGAATACGCCGTTACCCTGACCGTATTTGGGGCTGAATTGTGCGTTGCGAATAGGAACCGGCAACCCGAACCGACGGACGAAGAAATGGCTTCCGGCTGATTTATTGCTGTGCCACAAGCCGTATAGCCTGGATGATAAATGGTATTACAGCCAAAAACCTGCGTATAGTTGAATATTATTGTGAGGCTGTACGTGGTACTTACAAACACCTTAATTCATGGCAAAAAGACTCAAATCTGGTCACATCTTACGTATCCCTCTTTCTCACAACATGGGATTTGCTTACGCTAAGTATTTAAATATAATTAATCTGTTAGGTAATGGTTCTTATCCTGACCTTCTCAAAATTTTTGATTATCGCTCATCAGTGGACGAACAAGTAAACATCTCTTACTTGAATGAGTACCTCATGCAGCCCACTCTTCTGGCAGGGCGCTCGTCCATACTACGGGAGCAAAGGTGGCAGATTGTAGGA
>JAYSZD010000496.1:0-3896 GCA_043738185.1 Hymenobacter sp.
TACGCCCCGGCCGAGCTGCGCGGCGACGTGGAGTTCAAAAACGTACGGTTTGCCTACAACGAGCCCAACTGGGTGCTCAAAAACATCAGCTTCCACGTGCGGCCCGGCCAGACCATTGCCTTCGTGGGTGCCACCGGCGCGGGCAAAACCAGCATCATCAACTTGTTGAGTCGCTTCTACGACATTCAGGAGGGCAGCATCTGCATCGATGGGCGCGACCTGCGCGAGTACGACCTGGGCTTGCTGCGCCGGCAAATTGGGGTGGTGCTGCAGGACGTGTTTCTCTTCGCCGGCAGCATCCGCGACAACATCACGCTGGGCAACAAAACTATCACCGACGCCCAAATCTGGGAAGCGGCCGACCTCGTAGGCGCCCGCCGCTTCATCGAGCGCCTGCCCAACGGCCTCGCCTACCCCGTGATGGAGCGCGGCGCCACGCTCTCGGTGGGCCAGCGCCAGCTCATCAGCTTCGTGCGGGCCATGGTGTACCAGCCCCGCGTCATCATCCTCGACGAGGCTACTTCCTCAGTCGATTCTGAAACCGAGGAGCTGATTCAGTCGGCCATCGAAAAGCTGATGCGGGGCCGCACCTCGCTCGTCATTGCCCACCGCCTGAGCACCATTCAGAAAGCCGATAAAATCATCGTCCTCGACAAGGGCGAAATCAAGGAAACCGGCACCCACGAAGAGCTCCTGCGCATCGAAGACGGCTATTACGCCCAGCTCTACCGCATGCAGTACGTGGTAAACCAGTAGGAACGCGCCTTGGCGCGTTCTTGCCTGAATGCCCGCCACGCGCGCCCTTTTATTGAGCCATTCTACCGCCGAACGCGCCAAGGCGCGTCCCTAAATTCGTTTCGCATGACCCGCTACCTCTTCCTCGCCATCATTCTGTTCACGCTCATCGCGGCCGGCACCTACGTGTACCTGGGCGGCACCCGCGAGCCCACCGTCGCCCTCAAAACCACGGTTGCGCCGGTTTACCTGGCTGGGCAGTCCTTCCAGGGGTCCGTCACGGGTGCGGGCTTTGGCGAGCTGTTCCGGCAGGCCAAAGATGCCCAGGCCAGCCTGAACGGCGACCTGGCCAATCTGTACCTTAACGACCCCGAAACCGCCCGCGATACCGTCACCGCCTTCATCGGCCTCGCCCTGGCCGATACGACCCAGATGCTACCGGCTGGCTTCCACTACCGCGTGGTGCCCGCCGGGCAGCGCGTGGTGGCCGCCCGCCTCACCGGCGTGAGCTACCTGTTGGCCCCCAATAAGCTGTACCCCGCCGCCCTGGAAGCCGTGAAAGCGCAGAAACTCACGCAGCGCGGCGACTTTTACCTGGAGCGCTTCGGAGCCGATGACGCCTCGGAAGTATGGGTGGGCGTGAAGTAGGAAAGATGCCAAACAGAAAGCGCCGGCTCTTGCAGGGCCGGCGCTTTCGCGGAGTCAATCAAAATCAGCTTTTAGCGCCCAAAGAAGTAGGTGCCGCCAAAATTGAGCTGGTTCAGGCCAAATTCGGCGCCAAAGCTGCTGAATTTTCGTTCCGGACTACCCTCTAACGTGGTCCGGTCGTAGCCCAGAAAGCCAATGGAGGCGCTAATACCGAATTTAGGTACCGGGAAAAAGATAATACCGGGCGTAAGGTTGGCGTATACCCCGCTGGCTTTTTCCTCAACAGTAATATTCGGCCCGGTGAATCGGGGTGCGAAGCTGCGCGAGTAGCCTGCGCCCAGCGTACCCAATACCCCAAACTGCTCGCTCAGCATCTTGTAGTACTGTACGTAGGGCCCCACGCGAAAGCTCGTAGCGGCGTCCAGATTTCCGGCGGGCGACTGACTGAACGTGGTACGGTCCGCCATGTAGCCCAGGTTCAACCCAATGGCCAGGTTATCGGCAAAGAAATAGCCCACGACCGGCGCAATTCGAAAATTGCTTCTGGTTACGTCCGCGCCACCGCCTTGGTTGTCGGTTTGCCGGTTGTAGCCGATGCTGCCGCCCAGGGAAACGGTGCCGGCCGAAATGCTTTGGGCCTGCGCCAGGCCAGTGCCAGCACTGAAAAGCGCCAGCAGAAAAATCTTTTGCATGAAAGTGGTGAATTGGTGAATGAGTAGAATGAGGGCGCAAATATGAGGCCCGCCCCCTTGGTTTGGTTGCACACAACGCCCGCTTTGCCAATTATTGTCTCTAGCTAACCGGCGGCCACGCGCATTTGGCTGACCAACAGTGCCCAGCAGCCCGCAAAAACAAAAGAGCCCGCTGAATGCTCGTTCAGCGGGCTGTTTCGTTTGCAATATTATTGTCGGGGTGGCAGGATTCGAACCTACGGCCTCGTCGTCCCGAACGACGCGCGCTACCGGGCTGCGCTACACCCCGAAAGCAGGCCGATGGGGCGGCCTGTTTTCATTTTCCAATAGTTACGGCCGAAAAAAGCCTCCGACCTCGGAAGTTCGGAGGCTTTACGAGAGCTATTGCTCTTCAGTCGGAGTGGCAGGATTCGAACCTACGACCTCCAGCACCCCATGCTGGCGCGATACCAGGCTACGCTACACCCCGTTGGTATTGGAGCGACAAAGGTAAGCCAATTTCTGGCTTTGGTGCAAGCCAGGGGCAAATAAAGTTTTTCGCAATAGCCCCGTGGATGCACTGGCGGATGCACTGGCGGATGTACTGGAAGCAGCTCCAGCCGCTGGCCGCCACCACAACCGGCCCCAGATTTGCTTAGCTTTACGCTAACAATTTTACCTCCATCCCATTCGTATTACCGTTATGAAGAAGCTATTACTACTTGCCCTGGCCAGCGGCTTATTGTCGGCAACTGCTCACGCTCAGGCACCTGCTACCGCCGCACCAGCCGCACCCGTGGCGGCCCCGGTCAAAGAAGAAGCCATCTTGCCCAGTGGCGTAGTGGCCACGCCCGCTCCGGTAGCCGCCGCGCCCGCAACGGCAACTATTGCCCTCATCGCCCCAGCTCCCGAAACGCCCGCGGCCAACCCCAACGCCATCAAAGTGCGGGCCGAATCGAACAACGCCACCGGCCGTCTCACCGTGAAAACCGACAACCCTGGCCCCACCCGCGTGGAGTTGACCGACGTGGGCGGCCGCCCCGTGCTCACCTACACCATGATGAACGGCCAGACGCCCGCTGTGCTCAACGTGAGCCGGCTGCCAGCCGGGGCTTACATCGTGCGCTGCACCGCCTACGAAAAGACCGGCATGCGCCGGGTAATGATAGGCCAATAAATAACGACTGCCATTTGGGGGCACAACCTATTGCTGGCGGCGCGATGCAAACGCGTAGCCAGCAATAGGTTGACAGTAAAAATATATAATTATATTGTTTATTATATTCAGCATTCGAAATCCTGGATTCACGCACGATTAGCACTGAAGAAGTGCTATTTCGCATGTTTTCGTAACGTTACCAAATTATTATGCAAGCCGCGCATAATAATTAGCTAATCTAGCTTTGCAGTGAAATTCCGGGGAAATGCTTCGGATAAACAAAAAAGCTATATTATGAAAAACAGAATTTTACTGTTGATACTGCTCGGCTTTGTGCTTTTCACGAGTAGTTACAGTCTGCGGGCCCAGGGGGTAACGACCTCGGCCATGAAAGGCTTGGTGCTGGACGCCAAAGGCGAGCCGCTGCCGGGAGCCACCGTGCTGGCCACCCACCTGCCCTCAGGCACCCAATACGGCGCGGCCACCCGCGAAAACGGGCAATACGACCTGCTGAACATGCGCATCGGCGGGCCGTACGAAATCAAGGTGTCGTTTGTGGGCGCGCAGACCTACACGGCCACAGGCATTCAGTTGGTGCTGGGCAAAACCTACGAGAACCGCGTGACACTTACCGACAACGCCCAGGCCCTGGACGAGGTGGTGGTGCGGGCCAACCGCGACGG
>JAYSZD010000497.1:0-1605 GCA_043738185.1 Hymenobacter sp.
CGCAGCGGGGCTTTCTTATTTCTGAACAACTCGTCAGGCACCCCTCTTTTTTGGAGAGGGGCCGGGGGTGAGGTTTGCTAAGCGCGCCCTTCCATCACCGCATCCAGGTGCGGACGTAGCTGCCCCGGGGGTCGTAGCGCTTGGCTTGCTGGGCTACGTCGAAGGCCGTGTCGCGCACGTCGGTGCCGGTGCCGGCGATGTACTTCCAGTTGCCCCAGTTGGAGGCCGGGTCGTGGTCGATGAGCTGGTGCTCGAACCAGGCGGCGCCCCAGCGCCAGTCCTGGTGCAGGTCGTGGATGAGGAAGCTGGCGGCGTTTTGGCGGCCGCGGTTGCTCATGAAGCCGGTGGCGGCCAGCTCGCGCATGTTGGCGTCAACGAAGGCGTTGCCGGTACGGCCCTGGGTCCAGCGGTCGAACACGGCGCGGTCGGGCGCGGAGGCTTTGGGCTGTTGGTCGCGCAGGCCGCGCCACCGGAAAAAGTCCGGTCCGGTGCGCTCGGCTAGCAGCCGGAAGTAGTCGCGCCAGAGCAGCTCCAGCCGCAGCTGCATGGCGCCCTTGCTGCGAGCGCCGTACACCGCGTCGTAGGCATCAATGGCCGCCCACACCTGCCGGGCCGACAAGCTGCCATTGGCCAACCAAGGCGAAAACTTGGTACTGAAGGCCTCGCCCAGCAGCTCGTTGCGGGTGTCGTCGTAGCGCCCGATGAGGTGGCGGTCGACGGCATAGTCGTGCAGACGGGCCAAGGCGGCGGTTTCGCCCCCGCCCAGCGCGGGCAGGGCCGAGCGGCGGTCGGGGGCGGGCCGGGTCGGCACTGGCAGGTCCAGGGCCACGGCCAGCGCCTCGGCAGTAGGCAGCGGGGCAGGCGCGAAGCCCGTCGGCAGCGACGGCAGCCGCGACGGGACCGGCAGCGGCGCCCGCGGCACCGCCTTGCTGGCCACGTCGAACCGAAACTTGCTGAAGGAGAGCGGCAGGTTGCGCACGGCAATGGGCAGGTCGGCGGGGTGCAGCAGCGTCAGCGTCTCGAAGCAGCGCAGCGGCGCAGGCGGGCCGGGCAAGGCGGCCAGCGCGCCGGTCAGGGCGTCTTCGGCTTCTTCTTCCTCGGTGGTGTGCTCAGTGCTGGTCCACACGGCGCCCAGGCCCAGCTGCTGCACCAGGGCCGGCAGCACGTCTTCGGGCCGGCCAATGGCGAAGTGCACGCCGCTGCCCAGCGCGGCGTAGCGCCGCTGCAGGTCGGCCAGGCTATCGAGCAGGAAAGGCAGGCGGTGCGGGCCGGTACGGGGCAGGCCCAGGTAGGGGTCGGGGCCCAGGGCCACGGGGTCGAAGCAGTAAACGGGCAGCAGGGCTTCGGTGCGCGCGGGCAGGGCGGCCAGCACTTCGTTATCATGCAGGCGCAGGTCGTTGCGCAGCCAGTACAGAATTTTCATGCGGGTTGTGTCAAAGGCAGGTGTTTTGCCTTTGACACAACGCCTATTCAGGGGCAATGTTTGGGCTGCCGTTGGCAGAGAAGCAGCGGCAGGAATACGGCGCTCTACAGAACAGTTTTTTTAGTTGTTATTCGAAAATACCCATTTCCATAAAAAGCCCGTCATGCTGAGCGCAGCCGAAG
>JAYSZD010000498.1:0-1604 GCA_043738185.1 Hymenobacter sp.
CGCGAAGTGGGCGAGCGAAATTTCTAGTCGTTCTGAAGTTATCCAACAAATAAAAAGAGCGTCTGTCCAGGCGCTCTTTTTGCTTTTTACCGCGTTGCGTTTTGAGTCGGCCGGCCGCGCTTTTTGGCTGGCAGACCGGTGTCCAACTCGTTTTTGATGGGGAAGAACCCGACCGTGGTCAGGGCCTGATGCAATGAGGATAGCCGTCGGTATTGCTGCATCAGCTCCGATGCGAATAGGAGTACCTGCTGCGTGAGGGCCGGCACGGTCACCAGCCGGCTTAGGCATTTGGCAATGAAGTAGTAAAGCGCGGTGCCCCGTAACTTCTGGTTGTTCAGGTAGCTCTCAAACCGTTCCATTACCGCGTCAAACGTGGCTTCGGGTTGCGCCCGAGCCGATTCGGCCAGCAAATAGGGCCAGGAAGTAGTGTCGAAAGATTCGGGCTGCCGCAGCCAATCCAGCGGCAAAAGCAGCGGCAGAAGCGCCATCCGCTGGTTGCCGTTGATGAGCAAATGGGCTTGCTCCACGAAGGTGAGCGGGCGGCGCGGCGCGGGCCGCCGGCCGCGTGGCGTGGCAACCGAAGCTGCCGGCCGGGTGGCGGCCTTCAGCAACAAGACTTCGTCGAACTCAAAAGCCGCCAGAAAACGGCGCAACGCTTTGGGCTTTTGTACTAGCAGCTGCCGCAGAAACTCCAGCCGCTCCCGGTCGGTGGTGCGGGCCCAGGCGGCGGAGAGCAGCCGGACGCGACGGTCTTTTTCGGTGAGCCCGGCGGGTGAGGTGTCAGACGGAGCGGCTTCGGTGGAATTATGCTCCCCGCCAAACCAATCGAGCACGGCCAGGCCCAGGGCAATGCCGTGCTTGCACACGTCGCCGTAGTCGTACGGACAGTCGCAATAAATTTTTGGGGGTTTGCCGACGCGGATGCTCAGTTCGACGCGGTAGGTTTCGGTGCCTTCGACCTTGGCTTTGAAGGTATCGCCGGTGCGGCTGATGCGGCCCACGGCATTGTCTTCGTAGTAATACGCGCTGCCCCGCTCAAAAATTTTGGGCGGCACCAAAGCTTCCAAATCTGCTTCCGTAAACATAGCACTTGGCTTGGGTGACATTCAGTTGCGCGCCCTCGCATCAGAAACGGGCGTTTCGGAATGGTGAAGGGCTTTCACCAGTGGCGCGTAGTTTTCGGCCCATTTCCCCGCCCACAAATCCAGGTCGCCCGGCTGATGACAGCGATGGTACTGTGTGGCCTGCTCATGGGTGCCGGCGTGGTGGGCGGTGCGGTCTGGGCAGAGCGACATAGTGTAATTTCGCTTTTATGAAACCGCCATCTAACCTGGTATTCAATCACGGCGAATTACAAGGCAATACACCTGGGCAAATCTCGTCGTCGGCATTTATGGGAGCAAACCGTGTTTCTGGTAAAGGCGGCAGATGAAAATGATGCTCAACGGATTGGGCACGAAATTGCTAAATCCAAAGAACATCATTACCTATCAGCTAACGGTGAGGCGATATCTTGGCAACTAATAGAAGTTTGCGACGCAAAAGAACTCATCGACCAGGAATTGAAACAAGGGATGGAAGTAGACTGGAGATTTTTTGAACGG
>JAYSZD010000499.1:0-3884 GCA_043738185.1 Hymenobacter sp.
GCGACTCGGCCCTGCTGGACGCCCGCGGCCATTACCTGGTCGAAGCCGGGGACCGGGCCGGCGTGTTCACCCACACCCAGCGCAAAGGCGTCCCCGTCATTCAAGGCGGTGAACTTGGCCCGAAACTCGTCCAGCTCGTCGCGGCGCAGGGTGTGGGTGAACACGCCGGCCCGGTCCCCGGCTTCGACCAGGTAATGGCCGCGGGCGTCCAGCAGGGCCGAGTCGCCGGCGTAGTCGTGGCCCGGCGCGTCGCGGCCGATGCGGTTCACGCCCAGGGCGCAGGCCACGTTTTCGATGGCGCGGGCGCGGAGCAGCGTCGTCCAGGCGGTGCGGCGCACGGCGGGCCAGTTGGCCACGTACAGCAGCAGGTCGTAGGGCGCCACCGGTTGGTTGCGGCTCCAGACGGGAAAGCGCAGGTCGTAGCACACCAGCGGGCAGATGCGCCAGCCGCGCCACTCTTCCACGAGGCGGGCGCCGCCGGGCGTGTAGGTGTGCTGCTCGCCGGCCAGCGTGAACAGGTGGCGCTTGTCGTAGCTGCTCAGGCGGCCGTCGGGCCGCACCCACAGCAGGCGGTTGAAATAAGCCCCGTTTTCCTCAATGATGACGCTGCCGGTAACCACGGCGTTGTGCGTCGCGGCCTGCTCGTGCAGCCAGGCCACGGTGGGGCCGGCCATGGTTTCGGCCTGCGCTGCGGCCTCCATGCTGAAGCCGGTGGTGAACATTTCGGGCAGCACAATGAGGTCGGTAGGGGCAGTCAGCTGCGCCAGCTGCTCTGCAAAAGCGGCGCGGTTGGCGGCGGCATCGTGCCAGTGCAGCTCAGCCTGAACGAAGGAAATGGTGAGGTCAGCCATGGTAAGGGAAATAGCAGAGTAAGGGATTCCGGGTTGAGTTGGGTGCTAGAGCGGTTTCACGCTTCGTGTACAGCGTTAAACGCATCAAGCCTGATTTAACTTTTAACTGACCTTATGCAGGCACTTGCTGGCGCGCGTCTCTGACGCGCTGCCCGTTGGGTTCGAGCCTGTGGCTCGGGGTCGAACAACGGGCGACCAGCTTCGCGAACGGCCCCCCTTGCCCGAGCCATAGGCTCGAACCCAATCGGCAGCGCGTCAGAGACGCGCGCCAACGAGCGGCTGCGTAACAGCAGCTTTTGACTGCGCTTTTAAATCTTTCAAAAGTGTACACAGACCGGGTAACCGCTGTAATCAGTCACTTACCTGCAGTCGCTTACCTGAGACACCTTTGGGCAAGTACCGTTCATCAAATGGCCCTACCGTGCAGAATGAGTTAAGCTAATTGCTCACTTCTCACCGTTCACGAAACGCCTAATAGAGGTGCGTTCTGTGAACCCGAATGCGCCCAGAAAACTCATTGCCTACTTTCCTACCTTACTTATCCACCCCCGCTCCAAACAGCGCAAAATCATACTTCACGGGGTCCAACGGGTCCAGCAGGCGCAGATTAGCCGTTAGCTCCTCGGCGGCCTGCCAGTCCACGAGCTTGCGGGTGAGCAGGCCCAACGGGCGGGCCTGACGCTCCACGTGCAGGTCGATGGGCATGATGAGGTCGGCCATGGAGAGGCGGGTCCAGAGGCCGAAATCGACGCCGTGCTGGTCGCGACGGACCAGCCAGCGTAGGTACATGTTCACCCGCTTGCAGGCCGATTTGCGGGCCGGCGTGGCCACGTGCTTGCGGGTGCGGCCGGGTGCATCGGGCAGGCTGAAAAAGGTGTTGTGAAAGTTTATCAGCCGCTCGCGCTGCGTAGAACCCTCCAGAAACGCGGTTTCCAGCGACTCGTGTTGCCCGTACCACTGGCGCAGGAAATGCACGAAATACAGCAAATCAGTGTCGCAAAAGGTGCGGTGGCAGAAGCCTAGCAGCCGCTTCAAGTCCTCGTCCTGGTGCTGGGTGATGAACTGATGCGGGGCGTCGTCCATGCGGCGCAGCAGCTCGTTGCACTTGTTGATGATGGTGGGCCGCTGCCCCCAGGCCAGCAGCGCCGCAAACAGGGCGCTGATTTCCACGTCCTGCCGCTGCGTGAAGCGGTGCGGAATCTGGATAGGGTCGTTTTTGATAAATTCCGGCCGGTTGTAGCGCTCGTATTGAGCATCTAGCTGACGGCGGAGCTGGGCAATATTCAAGGGAAATTTTTTATTGGGCAGTAAGGAGAAAATAAAACGTCATGCTGCGCACGGTGCGCAGCATGACGTTTGTTGCCTTCATCATTCTGCTATCCGGCCTTACTGCGGAATGTAGTTCGTCTCAACGCGGAAGCGGGAATCACCCGTGCCCAGCTTCTGCATGGCGCGGGGCGAGAGGCGCACCAGAATGTTGTTGTTCTCGCCGGTGTCGGGCAGCTTGCCGATAACGCGCACGTACACCGACTGGCCGTTCATGTTGTTTTTCACCTGCATGATGGTGCCCACGGGCGCGGTTTTGTGCAGCGCCAGGTACTTATCAGTCACGCTCTTGTCGATAGGCGCGCCCAGGCCAGCCTCGGTCACGCGCGCGAGCAGCTCGGCGGCGCGGTTGGGCGTCCGCTCCTCGTTCTCGGTTTCCTGCTTCTCCTTTTCCGTCGTAGCCGGGGTCACGGTCGCAATCTGGGCGGGCTTATCGGGGGCAGGCGCGGTGGGGGTTTTGGGCGTGGGCACGTCTTCTACCTCCGCGGCGCGCACTGGCTTGGGCGCGGCGGCGCTGGCAACGGGTGCGCCGGCTTCGGCCGCACGCAGCAGCAATTCCTGGCCGACGCGCACGGCACCGCCGGCAGGCAGCTTGTTGAGCTTGATAAGTTCGTCGGGCGTGAGCTGAAAGCGGCGCGCGATGCCAAACAGCGTTTCGCCCTTGGCCACGGTGTAGCTGGCGGGCGTGGCACTGGCAGCGGCCGAAGCTGCGGCCGGGCGGCTGGGAGCCACAGCGGCGGCGCGGCTCGTCAGAGGGCGGGGCACGTACACAATCTGGCCGATGCCCAGGCCGCTTTTAACCTGCGGGTTGGCGGCCATCAGCTGGTCGAGGGAAATCCGGTAGCGGCGCGTGAGGGCCGAGAGGGTTTCGCCCGCGGCCACCCGGTGTTTCACGAAACGCTGGCCGCCGCGCATTTCTACGCCAATAGAGTCGCTGACCACCTTCCGGGAAGGATTTACTTTGTCAGGACCAGGGCCACCCAAGGCCAGCAGCGTAATAAGCGAAAGAATTATAGTCATAAAAGTCAACCTTGCGAAATCCATACCAGCCCCGCCCGGAGCGCCAGCCCAGTGGCTAACAATGACAAAATAACGCAAAAACCAGCGGGGAATTCGCTTCTATTTCCTCAGGCCACGGCCAAAGCGCTTTATTTGGAGCCGGATTCTTCGTTTCGCTCCGATTCCCGTTCCTCTTGTTTTGCCTGCTGCTATGGTCATTGGACTCATTCCCGCCCGTTTCGCTTCCACACGCCTCCCCGGCAAACCCTTGGTTGACCTCGGCGGGCTCAGCATGATTCAGCGGGTGGTGGCGCAGGCCCGGCAGGCCAATCTGGCGCGCGTGGTGGTGGCTACTGACGACGAACGCATCCGCCGCCACGTGCTGGATTTTGGGGGCGAGGCCGTACTCACCCGCCCCGACCACCCCAGCGGCACCGACCGGCTGTGGGAAGCCTTCCAGCAGCTGGGAAGCCCGGCCGGGGTGCGTTGCATCATTAACATTCAGGGCGATGAGCCTTTCATTCATCCCGCCCAAATCAATGCCCTGGCCGATTTATTTGCCAACAAGGCTGCGGCGCCCGAAATCGCCACGCTGGTGAAACCCGTGATTTCGGAGGAAGAATTATTCAGCCCGCATCTGCCCAAGGTCGTGCTCGACCAGCAGGGCCACGCCTTGTATTTCAGCCGGCACCCCCTGCCCTACCAGCG
>JAYSZD010000500.1:0-3881 GCA_043738185.1 Hymenobacter sp.
AAAATCATGCCGATGTCGTTGCCGCGCACCTGGCGCAGGTCGGTTTCGGAGAGTTTCAGCAGGTCGGTCTGGCCCAGCTTTTCGGACTGGAAGACGGCCTGACCGCTGCTGATGCGGCCGGGCGGCATCGGAATCAGCCCCAGCAGCGCCAGCGACGTCACGGATTTGCCCGAGCCGGATTCGCCCACAATGGCCAGCGTTTCGCCCCGGTGCAGCTCAAACGACACGTTGTCCACGGCCCGCACGTCGCCGCGGTGGCTGGAGAAATCAATGGTGAGGTTGGAAACGGTGAGCAGCGGGTTGGGCACGGAGGGAATTATGGGTGGCAGTTTTGGAGCGGTTTCGGTACGCAAGAACGTCAGGTACGCAGGAACGTCATGCTGAGCGTAGTCGAAGCACCTCTACCGCTTCGTATGACCAGATTCTATGAGTTCCTGAGATGGTTATAGAAGCGCAAATATTTTGTAGAGCAAAAACCATCCAGCTAAAGCGACTAAATACGCCAGAGCATTACCCCTGACAGATTTATTAGAGATGAAATATGCCGAAAAGAACAGTCCTGCGCTTATCAAAGCAAAGAGAATTCCGCCCGTTCCATCCTCTGATTTAAACATGACACCTAAGACGATACCCGTCGTCAGAAACACTCCTTTGATAAGCTGATGCTTCTCGCTTTCAGTCATATAGCTTTTCTGTAGATTTTTCACGAAGCGGTAGAGGTGCTTTGGCTACGCTCAACATGACCGTTCTCATGTTTTGACGTTCTACGATTACCGTTCAACAGCCGAGCCTCTCCCCTACTACGCCAGCTTCTCAGCATCGGCAGCGACTAGCTGCTGGCGCTCATTGGGCGCGGCTGCGGGCTGCGATTCGTTGAAAAAGCGGCTTTGGTTGAGCAGAATCAGCGCCACGCCGATGAAGATGGACGAGTCGGCGATGTTGAAGATGGGGAAGCCGTTGCTGTACGAGCCGCCGATGAGGGGCCAGGATTTGGGGAAATAGCCCACGTACAGCGGCACGTAAATCATGTCGATGACCTGGCCGTAGAACCAGCGCGTGGGTGAGCCTAGCGGGGCATTATTGTAGATAATTCCGTAGAAAATCGAGTCAATCAGGTTGCCGACCGCGCCGCCCAGAATCAGGCCCATGCAGGCGATGTAGCCGGCCGCTACGCGCTGCCGGCACAGGCGGATGATGTAGTATACCAAACCCATTACGGCGAGGCTGCGGAAAGCCGTAAGAATCAACTTGCCATAGGGTGCAGGAAGCTGCGCGCCGAAAGCCATGCCGGGGTTCAAAATGTAGTTTAGCTTAACGGCCTGGCCAAAAACGGGAATTTCGCCGGCCGAACCGGGCTCCATGTAGGTGTGGACGGCCCACTTCGAAAGCTGGTCAATGACGATAATAAGCAGGGCCAGCAGGAAGAACTTGAGGGCGGAATGCGGGCGGGTGGCGAGGGTGGGTTGCATTTTGGAACGGGATGACGTTGCAAAGAACGGTATGTTGGTATGGAATCGCCCTCCGCATTCAACCTAACCCCCTGACCCCCTCTCCAAAAAAGAGCGGGAATCTGAACGGCTCCTGCGGGATTCCAATCCATAAAAAGAGCCCAGCGCAGTGCGCCGGGCTCTTTTATTTCAATATATACTCCGAACCGGTCCCCCTCTTTTTTGGAGAGGGGGTCAGGGGGTGAGGTGAACGCCTGCGCTGCTACCCCAGATTCTCCGCGTCGGGAGCTACCAGCGGCTTGCGCTCATCGTCAGCAGCTACAGCCTCCTCCTGCTTGAAAAAACGGCTCTGGTTCAACAGAATCAAGGCCACCCCGACAAAAATAGAAGCGTCAGCGATATTGAAGATAGGCCAGAGCGACACGTACTTCCCTCCTAGCAGCGGCCAGTTTTGGGGCAGGAAGCCTTCGTAGATGTCCACGTAGAGCATGTCAATCACCTGGCCGTAGAACCAGCGCGTGGGCGAGGCAAAAGGGGCGTTGTTGTAAACGATACCGTAGAAAATCGAGTCAATCAGATTACCCACTGCCCCGCCCAGAATCAGGGCCATGCAGGCGATATACCCCCCCGAAGCGCGCTGCTTGCAGAGGCGGATAATATAGTAGCTCAGGCCAAACACGGCCACCAGGCGGAAGGCCGTCAGCACCAGCTTGCCGTAGGGCGCCGGCAGCTCGGCCCCGAACGCCATGCCTGGATTCAGCGTGTAGTGTAGCTTAAACCAGTCGCCAAAAACAGGGATTTCGCCCGCCATACCGGGCTGCATATAGGCATGCACGGCCCACTTCGAGAGCTGGTCGATGACGATGATAAGCAGGGCCAGCAAGAAGAATTTAGCGGCGGATTGCTGGCGATTGGAGAGGATTGGGTGCATTCAGGCGGTGCCAAAAGTGGCGGGAGCAACGGAATGTATTATTACCGTCTTTTTATACCTTTTATAACTGACTATCTGTTCTTTTAAACCAGAAAGGACGAGCTTATCGAGCGTTTGTGCGACCGAAAACTCGCCGGGGTTTTGAGGCCCCAGCGAGTCGTTCAGCATCAGCCAGTTGCGACGTCCAACCGGACGGGCACGGAGTACTCGTCGAATTCGAGCACCGAGCCGCCGTCCACATCAGGAGCGAAGTCGAGGGCGAGGGCCTGGGTTTCGGTGCGGATGTAGTCGCCGAACGTGGCCACAGCGGCCGTGAGCTCGGGCTGTTGGTCGGCCAGCGTGACGCGGATTTTGTCCTGCACTTCCAGGCCCGAGTCTTTGCGCAGGTTCTGGAGGCGGTTCACCAGCTCGCGGGCGAGGCCTTCCTGGCGCAGCGCGTCGGTCAGGGTCACGTCGAGGGCTACGGTGAGGGGGCCGTCGGTGGCCACGAGCCAACCGGGCAGGTCGTCGGTGCGGATTTCCACATCGTCGGGGGCCAGGGTGATGGGCTGGCCATCGACCTCCACAGCGAGGCTTCCCTCCTTCTCCAACTTCGAGATTTCGGCCGCCGTCATCTGCTGAATGCGGGCGCCCACAGCCTTCAGGCGCGGGCCGTATTGCTGGCCGAGGCGCTTGAAATTGGGTTTCACCGACTTCACCAGCACGCCGCTTTCGCTCTCGTCGTCGAGGAATTCGATGTGCTTCACGTTGATTTCGGCACAAATCAGGTCCTCTACAAGGCCGACTTGCTCCTTGGTCGAATCGTTCAGCACCGGCACCAAGATGCGCTGCAGGGGCTGGCGCACCTTCAGCACCGACTTTTTGCGCAGCGAGTGGGCCAGCGAGCTGATGCGTTGGGCCAGCTCCATGCGCTCCTCCAGCTTCGTGTCGATGCGGGCGGCGTCGGCTTCCACCAGCAGCGTCAGATGCACCGATTCCGGGGCCAGGGGCGTGTTTTTGGCCACGGCTTCGGCGCGCATGCCGTCGGTCATGTTCCGGTACAGCCACTCGGCGAAGAAGGGCGCGATGGGTGACATCAGCTGCGCCACCACCACCAGGCATTCCTGCAGGGTTTCGTATGCGGCGCGCTTATCGGCGCTCAATTCACCTTTCCAGAAACGGCGGCGCGAGAGGCGCACGTACCAGTTCGAGAGCTGGTCGGTCACGAAATCCTGGATGGCGCGGGCGGCCTTCGTGGGGTCGTAGTTGTCCAGGTGCCCGCGCACTTCCACAATCAGCGACTGCAGTTTACTCAGAATCCAGCGGTCCAGCTCGCTCAAATCGGCGTGCGGAATGCGGTCGAACTCGCTGGTTTGAAACTCGTCCAGGTTCGCGTAAAGTGCATAGAACGAGTACGTATTGAAAAGCGTGCCGAAGAAACGGCGCTGCACTTCGGTCACGCCGGCGGGGTCGAACTTGAGGTTGTCCCACGGTGGCGCGTTGGCGATGAGGTACCAGCGGGT
>JAYSZD010000501.1:0-30743 GCA_043738185.1 Hymenobacter sp.
GCAGCAGCTGGGCCTGGCCCGCGCCGACGTGCGCCGGCAGGTGCGCCTGCAGTACGAGGCCGCCGTGCACGCCCGGCACCGCCTGCGCACCCTGCGCGCTCAGGACAGCTTGTACAGTGAGTTTCTGCGGGCCGCGCAGGTCCGCTTCCGCGCAGGCGAAACGGCCCGGCTGGAAGTGGCCACGGCTTTAGTGCAGCAGGGCGAAACCCGCACCCGCCTGGCCCAGACCCGGTTCGAGTACCGGGTAGCGGTGCGCCAGCTGCAGGCCCTGCTGCAACGCCCGCAGCCGGTGGCCGTGGCCGACAGCACACTGACCCCGTTGGTCCCCAAAGTCAGCGCCGGGGCCGGCGATACGGCGCTGTTCGCCCGCAGCTTGTTGGCGCAGGTATTAAGGCAGCAGGTGGCCGTGGCCCGGGCCGAAACCCGCCTCACGCAGGCCCAGGGCAAGCCGGGGCTGAGCGTGGGCTACTTCAACCAGTCCCTCATTGGCGCCCAGGTGGTGGACGGCGTGACCCGTACCTACGGGGCCAGCGACCGGTTTCAGGGCGTGCAGGCCAGCGTGGCCATCCCGCTGGTGCAAGGCCCGCAAAAGGCCCGGGTGCAGGCGGCGCGACTGCAGGAGCAAGTGGCTGAAACCAGCCTGAGCCGCTACCAAGCCGAACTTGCCGGCCAAGTGGAAACCCTGCTGCTACAGCGCACAGAACAGCAGCAGCGCCTGCAGTTCTACGAGCAAACGGGCTTGCCGCAGGCCGCCGTCATCACCCGCGTGGCCACCAAAGCCTTCAAGGCCGGCGAGAACGGATACACCGAATACCTGCTCAACCTGGACCGGGCCCTGCGTCTACGCACCGACTACCTCGACGCGCTGCTGCAACACAACCAGACCGTCATCGAGCTGGACTACCTGCTAAGTGCCGGCGAGTAAGCCGCGGCTACCGGCATATTTTTTTCTCCCCCCCTGAAAATCCATTTTATGGCTTCCTCTTTTGTTAAATTTGCCCTGCTGGGGCTGCTGGCTGCGGCCGGCTGCCAAAGCAAAGACCAGCCTGCCGCCGAGCGAACTGACGCGCCGGCCCCAACCACCGCGGCCGACAGTGCCGCCGCACCGGCCGACCTGATAACCCTCACGGCCGACGAGCGGCAGCTGGCCGGCATCCAAACCGGCCCGCTGGAGCAGCGCGTACTTGGCACCGGTCTGAAGGTGAACGGGGTGCTCGACGTGCCCCCGGACCAGCTCGTATCCATCAGCGCGCCGATGGGCGGCATCGTGGAGCGCACGGCGTTGCTGCAAGGCATGTCAGTGCGCAAGGGCCAGGTGCTGGCCGTCATTCGCAATCCCGAGTTCATCCAGCTCCAGCAGGACTACGTCGAAACCCAGGCCCAGCTGCGCTACGCCCAAACCGACCTGGCCCGCCAGCGCGAGCTGGTGCGCGAGGAAGTGGCCCCCGCCAAAAACGAGCAGCAGGCCCGGGCGCGCTACGAAGCCCTGGCCGCGCAAACCGCTGGCCAACTGGCCCGGCTGCGGCTGGCCGGCCTGCCCGTGGGCAGCCGGCCCTTTGCGAGCACGGCCACGCTGCGCGCCCCAAAAGCGGCCTTCGTGAAAACGGTGAACGTGACCGTGGGCCAGAGCGTGACCCCGACCGACGCCCTGTTTGAGCTGGTGGACCCCGACCACCTGCACGTGGAGCTGACCGTGTTCGAAAAGGACGCTGCCCAGCTTCGAAAGGGCCAGCGCATCCGCTTCACGGTGCCCAACGACAGCGCCGTGGAGCGCACGGCCAGCGTGTACCTGATTGCCCGCACCGTGGACCCCGAACAGCGCACCGTGCGCGTGCACGGCCACCTCGACCGGGAAAATGACCCGGCGCTGCGGCCGGGCATGTTCGTGCGGGCCGTGGTGGAAACCTCTTCGCGCCGGGTGCCGACGCTGCCCGACGCGGCCGTGGTGGACTATGAAGGCAAACAGTACATCTTCCGCCAGGAGCCCTCCAGCATCGGCAAGCAGGTCTTCAAGATGATAGAAGTGCGTCGTGGCGAGCAGGCCGACGGCTACAGCGAGGTGTTCATTCCTGACAGCGCCGCCACCGACACCACCGCCCAATACGTGACCGAAGGCGCCTACTCGCTGCTGAGCAAGCTCAAAAACCCCAGCGAGGAATAGCCCCCTACATTTTCCATTCCCACCCCCAACCACATGCCCTCTCATCGCCTTCCCTTCGTCCTGGCCGCCCTGCTGGCCAGCGCTTCATTCACTGTCCTGGCCCAGGAATACAGACCCGAAACCGACGACCACCAACACCCGCACCCGGCTCCGCTGCGCGGCCCAGCGGACAAAGCCCCTGCGCAAGCTTCTTTGGCCACCGTCTCGCACACCCTCTACACGCAGAAGTCCGAGCTGTACACCGAGTACAAGCCCCTGGTGGCGGGCAAGCCCGGCCGCCTGACGGCCCACCTCACCACGGTCGGCAAAAACTTCCAGCCCTACACGGCCGGCCAAGTAACCGCGACCCTGCAAATCGGCACCAGCACCGTGAAAGCCGTGGCCACCGCGCCGGAGCGACCGGGCATCTTTCGCTTTCCGCTGCAGCCCACGCAGGCCGGCACCGGCACGCTGGTTATCGACATCGTGACCAAGGAGTTCACCGACCGCTTCACCATTACGGGCGTCACAGTCTACGCCGACGAGACGGCCGCCCAAAAGCTGACCGAAGACGAGCAGCCCGGCGACCTGACCTACATCAAGGAAAAAGCCTGGCTGCTGCCCGACTTTGCCACCCAGCCCGTGGCCCGGGCCACCATCAAAAAAGGCAAAACCGTGCTGCCCGACGTCCTGGCGCTACCCCTCACGGCCTTCGTCAACGTCGACGGCTTTCCCCACGTCTACGTGCAGCGCACCGGCGAGCGGTTCCAGCTCCGCCGCGTGGAAACCGGCCCCGACGACGGCCAGCGCGTTCAGATTACCGGCGGCGTTAAGGAAGGCGAGCGGGTTGTCATCGGCGGCGCCCAGGACATTCTGCGGGCCACCGCCTCCGCCGAGCACGGCCACGCGCACTAGCCCGCCGGCCCCATACCGCCCCAATGAGGGCCTTTTTCCTGTGTTATAATCTGTTTTCATGCCCTTCCGCGACGCTTTCGCCCCCTTCACCAGCCTGCGCAACCCAGTGTTTGCCCGGCTCTACGCGGCCCAAACCGCCTCGCTGCTCGGCGACGCCCTCACGTGGGTGGGGCTGGCGCTGCTGGCCTACGAGTTGGGCGGGGGCCAGTCGGCCCAGATTTTAGCCTTTGCGCTTACCCTGCGCGTGTCGGCCTTCGTGCTGCTTTCCCCGCTGGCCGGGGTGCTGGCTGACCGGCTCAACCGTAAGACCATCATGGTCACGGCCGACGTGGTGCGCATGGTCGTCATCGCCCTGCTGCCCTTCGTGACGGAAGTGTGGCAAGTGTACGTGCTGATGTTCACCGTCAATGCCTTCACCGCCTTTTTTACGCCCACGTTCCAGGCTACGCTCCCGGCCGTCACCACCGACGAAGAGATGCCCCAGGCCCTGAGCCTTTCCAGCGCCACCAACGAGCTGCTCGGCGTGCTAGGCCCCGGCATCGCCGGCGGCGTAGCCGCATTCCTCGGCACCCGCGACATCTTTTTCATCGACGCCGCCACCTTCTTCATTTCCGGCGTGCTCATTTTCACCCTGCCCGGGCGGCTGCGTGCCGTCAACGCCACGGCCGAAGCCGAGCAAAGGGTAACGGTGGCCGCCGTGCTGGAAGGCTCTCAGCTGCTGTGGAAAAACGCGTTAATGCGGTATGCCCTGCTGCTGGAACTGGTCGCCGCCGTCAGCGGAGCCCTGATACTAGTCAATACCGTGGGTTTGGTGCGCGGACAGCTGGGGCTGCCCGAAGCGCAGTACGGTTGGGTAATGGCGGCCTTTGGGGTGGGCGCTACGGCGGCAGCGTTGCTGGCGGGAGTGCTCACCAAGCGCATCAAGCACACCTCCTTCGTGCTAATCGGGGCTGTGCTGACCAGTCTGGCCGTGCTGCCCGGCAATCACGTGGGCTTGCGGCCGCTCATGGGCCTGTGGCTGCTGGCTGGGGCGGGCCAGAACTGGGTCAACCTCTCCACCCAAACCCTCATTGCCGAGCACACCGACGAAAGCCACCAGGGCCGCGTGTATGGGGCCCACTTTGCCTGGAGCCACCTGTGGTGGGCCTTCGCCTACCCGCTGGCCGGCTGGCTGGGCACACGCTTTACCGGCACTTCTTTCCTGTACGGCGGCCTCGTAGCCCTGGTCCTGCTTGGCGCCATACGCCTCTCCACCCGCCTCAAAACCAAAGTCTTGACTCCCGTTTAGTGGGTTTACCCATGCCGTAAGGGTGTCCTAAATCAACTTAAACGAGCGGACCAAATGGTCCGCTCGTTTCCACTTAAACCTAAAAATGTGGCCGGTCCTTGAATTTAAGCCAGTCGCCGCCCAGCGTACCCGCGCACCTGCCGCCTTCATCAGCCTGTAACAGACTCCGGCCGCATCACCGACCACGACAAGGTGAATCTGCCAGCATAAATGTCGGTGTTTAAACCAGAGCGGGCGAGGCGATTAGGCTTCGATTCCCGGCCACGGTTATGGGCTGTGCAGCTGCTCGCTGCAAAAAATAACCCATGATAATTGTCCAGCTGGTAAAGCCGAATACGAAGATTTTGATGCCAATAAAGTCCACCAGCACCACGCCATTGAAGACGGCCACCATGGCCGTTACCGACACGAGGGCACCGTAATAGGCGGTCCACCGGGGAAAAACAGTAGAGCGCAGCATCGCCAGCGACCAAAGCAGCAGGGCCAGGCACGTGGCAAAAAGATAGACCAAAGACAGCGACTGGATGACCACAGTGTTGTACGCGAGCAGCGGACCGAACTGACTGACAGGCAGCGTGGACCGCTTGGCCAACCCGACCAGTGACATCGGCACGAGCCCGTCCAAGGTCATGGCGCCAACCACGAGGGCCATGCCCAATGACAGGGTAACGAAGGCCACCCAGCCACTGGCCGTGTTCAGGGTAGTGGTCAGGCCCCAGCAGCCGCAGAGCACCAGGGGAACCGAGAGCATCCCCACCCCGTGGGCCCCGATGTTGAGGTAAAAGACGCCGGGCGGGAACCGGAGGAGTTCCGTCAGGCTGCTGGCGTGCGGGTGCGCCAATAAGGTCAGGAGCATAAGCGCGGCGCCCCCCAGCAGGGCGGTGCCCGGATTCAACGGATGTGGTGTTTTCATGTTCTTGATTGCTAAAATGTCGCACAAAAGTGCGGCCCGTCGTTTTCGGCGGGCTTGATTTACATCAAGAAATCAATTCGGGCACTCCAGCATTACGGCTGCCGGCTCCGAATCCGGCTCAGCGTTTCGGGGGCCATTTTCAGGAACGAGGCAATCTGCTTCAGGGGAAACTTTTGGATAACCTGCGGACGGGTTGCCAGCAAATGCGCGTACTGGATATCGGCCGAGACCGGGTTCCCGCCGGGGTGGGGTTCGGGGTGCAGCACGTCCAGCAGCCGGCCCAATTGGAAGAAAACAGGCTTCTGTTCGATGAGCGCGTGAATGGCGGGCAACGATAACCCCACCACTACGCCGGACTCGCAGGCTTGAAGGCAGCTATCGGACGGCTTTTGTGCAACCAGGCTCGCGGGGTCGGCCATCCAGTCGTTGGCCACGTGCAAGCCCACGGTTTCTTCAACGCCGTCCGGACGGTTGGTAAAACGCCGATAACTGCCCTCCAGCACAAAGAACACCGACCGGCACACCTGCCCTTCGCGGAGCAAAAAAGCGTGTTTCTGCACCGTTAGGCGTTCCAGTTGGTGTTCTATAAGCAGCCATTCCGGCTCGGAAAATTGGCAGATGCTGGCTATGGCCTCACGTACTCTCACCTCCATATTGGTTGTCTGCGGCCGCTAGGTAAATGTTCCCGAAGGTAGAAAACGCCCATGATTTAAAGCACGCAAGCATTGCAAGCGTAGCCAAAGTGCATAGGCTTTTTTGTTTCAGCTCTACTGAGTGCAGTGATACTACTCAGGCCCGCTCAAACCTCAAAATGCGGCCGGTCCTTCAAACCCCAGCCAGTCGCCGCCCCACCGCAGCCGCGTATCGGCCGCCTTCACCAGCCGCGCAAACTTGCTCAGCAGCAGTTCCGACCACGACATCTCGCCATCCGGTAGCAGAAACGCCTCGTCCAAAGCAGGGCAGGGGAGGCGATTATGCTTCGACTCCCCGCCGCGCTTATATGTTACGATGGGCTCCGGTAACATTCCGTAATAATGGGCAGCCCCACTAGCCGCACCACCGGGCAAGCTAGCTAACATCATCGGCCAGTTGGTTCCGTTGTCTCCCTTGACACTGCAGAACCTTCCTGCTATCACAGCCTAATCAACCACCCCACGGCCCAGTAGCTTCCGCACCCAATTACGCAACCCGCGAATACGAGAGTTGGCGTAGCACTCCTGGCAGTGGCTGAAGTTCCACAAGCAATCCACCGTATCTGTGAACAGGTGAAATAGCAGGCCCACCGCCACTATTTGCGTCGCCGGCAGCAAGAGCAGGAGCGCGTACACCGGGACGGCATAAAAGGAGTGCAGCGGGTGGTAGCCGATGCTGCAGCGCAGCGGGTCGAAGATGGGTATGGCCAGCAGGTGGTCCAGGTCAATGGCCATCGTGGCCAGCATCACCAGGTAAGCGGTTTGCCACACCAAGGGAAAAAACACCAGCGCCAACAACACCGGGAATACAAAGTGCAGGCCGTAATGCACCAGCGTTTGGGCGCTGGATAACTTGGCGGAAGCGTATTGGCGGGACCCTTTAACTACCAGCGGCCGGGTGACACTGCTCGCCGTATCCCCGGGCATTGCTTCTACCTGTTCCCTGCCCGGCTCGCTTACCCGCTCCTTTTTCTCATTAGCTGAGTGGTCCGGCAGTCCCGGGACTCGGGGCCGCAGCGCCGCCTTAGTCCGACGCGGCGGGGTAGTAGGGTGCTCCTCGGCGGGGACGACCGAAGCCGTATCAACGCGCGGTGCCGGCTGCGGGTGGCGGTACCCGACGGTAGGGGAAAACGTAGGGACAACAGCGGATGACCGGCAACCGGCCAGTGACAAGACCAGGCCGGCGGCGATGGATAGAAGGAGGCGAAAAACGGGCAGTAGAAGCATGGTCAACGTTGCCATTCAACGAGTCGGCTGGTGTGACCTATTGGTCCACCCACTGTCCGGTAAAAGCAAAAAAGGCAGCTCTTGAGAAGCTGCCTTTTTTCATGGATTAAAGCCAGGACTAGCGGTTCCGGGTAAGCCAGTTTCGCAGCGCGGCAATCTCCTGGCGCTGGTCGGCAATAATACCCTGCGCCATTTGGCGCATCGTGGCGTTGCGGCCGTGCTGCAGCAGTGCTTCCGAGTTGTCGATGGCTGCCTGGTGGTGGTCTATCATCATCTCGGCGTAGTCCACGTCGGTGCGCATGGTCATCTTGCGCGCGTCGGTGGCGGCCATCATGCGGTCCATGTTGGTTTTCTGGATTTGGTTGAACTGCGGCACCAGCGGCTGCGTGGGCTGGTGCGAAGCCAGAAACGCATTAAACTGGGTGATTTCGGCGCGCTGCTTGGTAATGACGTCCTGGGCGATGGTCTTCATCTCCTGGTTGCTACCCGCGCGCAACTCCTCGTCGCTCATCTTGATGGCCGCGTCGTGGTGCAGCACCATCTGGGCGGCAAAGTCGTGGTCGGGGTTCTGAGTCTTGGCCTGCGCGTCCATCTGCGTCATCATGTCCATCATGATTTTCATCAGCGGACTGTCGTGCTTCATGTCGTCCATGTCGTGGGCCATTTTACAGGCCGAAAACAGGGAAACAAGCACCAGCAGGGAGAAAATAGGCAATCGAAATAAGCGGTTCATGCGCACGGTCGGTGAGGTCTGGTGGTAAGCATTATAAACGCCTGGGCTACCTGCCCGGTTTTTACACCGTTGGCCTTTTTGCTTGCATAATTCCCGAGGCTACAGCAGCGAGTCCAGGCTGCGCCGGGCGTGGCTGGCGGGCCCGAGCCGCTGAAACTCGGTGGGGGTAAGCCCCGTCACCTGCCCGAACTGCCGCGAGAGGTGGGCTGGGGAGCTGTAGCCGAGCTGCCCGGCCACCTGAGCGATGCTCAGCTCCCCGTAGCCGATGAGCTCCTTGGCCCGCTCCACCTTCTGGCGGATGATGAACTTCTCGATGGTCAGACCTTCCTCCGACGAAAACAGGTGTGACAGGTAATGGTAGTCGCGCCCCAGGTGCTGAACCAGGTAATCCGAGTAGGTGAGCAGGCGCGGGCCCGGCTCGGGGTAGTGAATGAGCGTCACCAGCAGCGTCTTAATCTGCTCCGCCAGCTGGGCCCGCGGGTCTTCGAGCAGGGCAAAGCCCGCCGCTAGCAGGGTGGCGCGTACGGGCTCCAGGTCCGGCTCCTGGCCGTCGGCGGTGGTCACCTCGGCCTCGCCCAGCACCACGCGGTGCACCTGCAGGCCCAGGGCCGTCAGGTCTTCCGTCACCACCCGGATGCACTGTGGGCACACCATGTTCTTAATCAGCAGCCGGTGGGTGCCGGGGGCGGGCAGCATAAAGCCGGAGCGGAGTTGGGAGTTCATGAGCGGCATCTATTTAACGACCAGGCTACCGCGCAGCATGCCCATGCCGCAGGTGAACGTAAAGGTACCCGCTTGCTGGGGCAGCAGTTCCACAAGCGTGGTCTTAAAAGCGGGCAGGTCCCGGCGGATGCTGAAGTCAGGCATCAATAGCTCTTCGGAGCAGGAGTTTTCCTCGTCCCGGTAGAAGCTCAGCTGCACGGGCTTGCCGCGCTCCACTTCAATCACGTCGGGCGAGTAGCCACCTTTCACGGTGATGTCCACCTCCTGCACCCCGCTGGAGGTGGAAACGGCGCTGGCCGTTTGGCGGGCGGAAAAGAAGAAGTACCAGATAACAAAGGCCGATAAGGCCAGGCCCGTCAGCGTCACAATGATTTCGGCAGTATCCATGGCTTAGTTTTTAGCGGGGGAGAAGCTGCGCAGCCGCAGCGAATTGGTGAGCACCGACACCGAGCTCAGGGCCATGGCCCCGGCCGCGAGCATGGGTGAGAGCAGAATGCCGAAGAAGGGGTACAGCAGCCCCGCCGCCACCGGAATGCCCAGCGTGTTGTAGATGAAGGCGAAAAACAGGTTCTGCTTGATGGTGCGGATGGTCTGGCGCGACAGCTCAATGGCCGTGACCACGCCCTGCAAATCCGAGCGCATGAGCGTGATGCCGGCCGCTTCCATGGCTACGTCGGTGCCGCCGCCCATGGCCAGACCGATGTCAGCTTGCGCGAGGGCCACGATGCGGCCCTCGGCCTGCAGCTCCTTGACTTTGCCGGCTTTGTCGGCGGGCAGCACCTCGGCGAAATAGCGCTTGATGCCCACCTGCCCGGCTACTTGGGCCGCCGTCTGCGGGTTGTCGCCGGTCATCATCACTACCTCGATGCCCATGCCCTGCAGCCGCTTGATGGCCGCGGCCGACGTTTCTCGCACCGTATCAGCCACGCCGATAACGCCCGCCGCCTGTCCGGCCACCGCCACGTACAGCACCGTCTTGGCCTGCGCCAACAGCTCGTCGGCTTGCCGGCGCACGGCCGGAGCCAAGCTAATACCGGCCTCATCGAGCAAACGGAAGTTGCCAATGAGCACGGGTTGCCCATTCACGGATGCCTGCGCCCCTTTGCCTTCGATGGTCTGGAAACCGGTAGCCGGAATGATAGGGGCTTGCTGGGCCTCGGCGTAGCGCACCACGGCCTCGGCCAAGGGATGCTCGCTCTGCCGCTCCACGGCGGCTACTACCTGCAGCAGCTGGGCGGTGTCTTGACCCTCGGCAGGCACGAAGTCCGTCACGGCGGGCTCGCCACGAGTGATGGTACCCGTTTTGTCGAGCAGCACGGTGTTGACTTGGTGGGCTTTCTCCAGCGCCTCGGCATTGCGGATGAGCACGCCATACTCAGCCCCCTTGCCGGTGCTGACCATGATGGCCGTGGGCGTGGCCTGCCCCAGCGCGCAGGGGCAGGCAATGATGAGCACGGCCACAAAGTTGACCAGGGCCAAAGGCAAGCGGACTTCCACGGGCGCGAGGTCAAACCAGAGCATGAAGGTGAAGATGGCAATGACTACCACCGTGGGCACGAAGATGGCGCTGACCTTATCGGCAAGGCGCTGGATGGGGGCGCGGCTGCCCTGCGCGTCCTCCACCAGCTTCACAATTTGGGAAAGCATGGTATCGGCCCCCACTTTGGTCACGCGGAAACGGAACGAACCGGTTTTGTTGAGCGTGGCCCCGAACACGGGGTCGCCGGTCTTCTTTTCCACCGGCAGGCTCTCACCCGTGAGCATGGCCTCGTCCACCGCCGAGCGGCCTTCCTCGATAATGCCGTCGGTGGCCACCTTTTCGCCGGGGCGCACCACGATGAGGTCGTTCAGCTGCACCTGCTCGATGGGCACGTCCACTTCCTGGCCGTCGGGCCGCACTACCCGGGCCGTTTTGGCTTGCAAACCCATCAGGGCCTTGATGGCCGCTGAGGTTTGGGTTTTAGCGCGCAACTCCAGCACCTTGCCCAGCAGAATCAAGGCAATGATGGTGGCCGTGGTATCGTAGTATACCTCGGGCATGATGCCCCGACGCATAAACCAGTCGGGCACCACCGTAGCCGCCAGGCTGTACAGAAAAGCAGCCCCGGTGCCCACGGCAATGAGCGTATCCATATTGGCGACCCGGTGCTTGAAGCCGTTCCAGGCCGAGGTGAAGAACTCGCGCCCACTGTACAGGAGCACCGGCAGGGTGAGCACCAGCAGGCCGTAGTTCAACCATTGCATATTGACGCGGGCTATCATCGCGGGCCAGAGCATGAGCATGCTCAAGGGCATGATGACGATGGCCAGCACCGTGGCTACCCAGAAGCGGCGCTTGAGTTTGACGTAGGCCAGGGCTTTCTGCTGGTCGATTTCGGCTTGCCGGTCGGCAGCCGACGTATCCGGGGCTCGCTCGATTACGCCGTAGCCGGCATTGACCACGGCTGCTTTGAGCGTGGCGGGCGTTGCCTGGGTGGGTAGGAAGTCGATGGTGGCTTTTTCGGTGGCGAAGTTGACCATAGCCCGCTGCACGCCCGGCGTGCGGGTCAGAGACTTCTCGACGAAGGACGCGCAGGAAGCGCAGGTCATGCCTTCAATATCGAGGGTTTCGGTCTTGGTGGTAGGTTCCATAAAATTCACTGGGTGCTAGCAGCAGCGGGTCAGATGACACCGCTTTAATGCCTTAAACTATCCAGGAGAGCATCAAAAAGTGTGGGGCAATTCTTTTTTCTGATTGGTTTAAATAGAAACGAAGCTAATGAACCTGTTTAGGAAGTAGGACGCGCAGGAACAAAACGCAAAAGGCTCCCACAAAAGCGGGAAATTTGAGGTGCGACCCATCTCCTTTCCCTCCCTCATGGAAGTCCTGACCAAAGATATGATTACCCGCTGGATACTGCCTCACTTGCCCGCCCGGACCGGGGGACGCCGGCTGGCGGTGGACCCGGCCGAAGTGGTGGGAGCCATTTGCTACAAGCTCAAAACCGGCTGCCAGTGGCGCTGGCTGCCCGTGCGGGCCCTGTTCAGCGGGGAGCCGCTGAGCTGGCAGGGCGTGTACGACCACTTCAATGCATGGGGCAAGCAAGGGGCCTGGAAAAATCTGTGGCTCACTAGTTTGCGGCTGCACCGGCGCACCTTCGACCTGTCCAGTGTCCAACTCGACGGCAGCCACACGCTGGCCAAGAACGGCGGGGCCGCCATTGGCTACCAGGGCCGCAAGGCGGGCCGGACGACGAATGCCTTGTTCCTGGCCGACAACCAGGGCCTGCCGCTGGCCGTGGCCACGCCCCAGGCCGGCAACCAGCACGACACGTTTGAGTTGGAACGGGTCTTTGCCGAACTCTGCCAACTACTCGAAGCCGCCGAGCTGCGCCTGGACGGCTTGTTTCTCAATGCCGACAAAGCCTTTGACATCAGTAGCTTGCGGCAGGCCTGTGCGCAGCTCGGCATCGAAGCCAACATTCCGCGCAACCGGCGTTCCGCTGACTGGCTGACCGATGACGACACCCCGCTCGACCCCGAACGCTACCGCCGCCGGCTGGTCATTGAGCGCCGTAACGCCTAGCTCGACGGCTTCAAAGCCCTGCTCGTGCGCTACGAAACCAGCTTGCAAAATTGGATGGCCTTGCACTGGATGGCCTTCACGGTACTACTGCTGCGTAAAATTGCCCCGCCCCCCACTTCCTAAACAGCTTCAATAGCTGCATGCCTTCGAAAGGTACTGCCCCACACTTTTTGATGCTCTCCCCTCATTGGGGTCCTCTCAGAAAACGGAATAAATAGCACGTTAAGGAATTTGACCAACGGGTAGGTACAGAACTCAATCGGTCACCTTGGCTGCTGCGACTTTCCGATGACCGTGGATGACGACGCCCCGATAGCGCAGGTATTTATAGAGCGTGACTTTGGAGATGCGCAGGCGCTGAGCAATCTCGTTCACCCCGAGCTGCTGCTCGCGGTAAAGCGTCTCGGCCACGATGGCCGTGCGTTCGGCTTCTTCCGATAGCCCCCGCCGGCGGCCGCCTACCCGGCCCCGCGCCCGGGCCGAGGCCAGCCCCGCGTAGGTACGCTCGCGAATCAGCTCCCGCTCAAATTCGGCCAGGGAGGCAAACAGGTTAAACACGAGCTGGCCCTGAGCCGAATTGGTGTTGATGACATCGGTGAGCGAAACCAGCGTTTTTATTTTTGCATGAAACAAAAATAACTCGTCGTTTCTTGCCAGTTGAAATCCGATTATCAACGAAGTGTTTTTTTGCTGCGCTTTGTTTGCCAGCTGTATGAACGCATCTAACAACCTGCCTGCTCTCTAATCAATCAATTTTTTGTCGAACCAACTTCTCTGGGACGCCTTTCGTCGGGGTGACGAGCAGGCGTTTACCACCATTTTTGGGGAGTACTACGATGCGCTCTATTATTATGGGATGAAGCTGGTGCGTGACGAAGAAATGGTGCGCGACAGCATCCAGGAGTTGTTTCAGAAATTGTGGGAGCGCCGGGCCTCGCTGGAGACGGTCGAAGTCATCAAGCCCTACCTGTTCAAGGTGCTCCGCAATCGCATCAGCGATACCATCAAGACGGAAGGCCGCCGGAGTGCCCGGCAGCAGTCATATCACGAGGAAGAAGAATTCGAGGTAGTGTACTCGCCCGAAGATTTTTTGGTGGCCGAGCAGCTAAGCGGCGAACAGCACGCGCAGCTCCTGGCCGTCCTCAATCAGCTGCCCCCCCGGCAACGAGAAGTGCTGTACCTGAAATATTTCGATGGCTTCTCGTACGAGAAAATTTCCGAGGTAATGAACCTCACGGCCCAGTCCGTGCGCAACCTTATCTATCGGGCTATCAAAACATTAAAAGAGCTGCTCCTGCTGCTGCTGATTTACCTCCTGCTGCAAAGCCAGGCGTATTTCGGGTAGGCGGCACCGGGGAGCGAGGGCCGCGGCGGGCAGGAGCCGCCGGGGCCGGCAATTGCCCGAAGGCGCGGCCCCACGAGGCGGCCGAAAAAAAGTTTGGAAATAGTTGCCGGCGCGTGGTTACAAACGGCGAGGGTCGTCGTGATAGGGGAGTAATTGCTCCCTTTTGACCCTTGTGCCGACATGGCTATTGATTATACCCGTTTCCAAACGGAGGATTTTGTCCTGGACGAATCCTTTCAGGCATTCGCAAGCGGCTCCGATGCCGTGGCGGTGGCGTTCTGGCAGCAATGGCTTGCCGAGCACCCGGCACAGCGGCCGGCCGCCGAGCAGGCCCAAAGATTAGTTCTGATGCTGAGCCAGGCCCGGCAGCCCACCGCGTCGGCGCAGCGCCAGGCCCAGGATTTGGCGCGGTTGCGCCGGGCTATTCAGCAGCCACAGCCCGTCCCGATGCTTCGGGTGCGCAGCCGCAAACGTTTGTTGGCGGGCGCGCTACTCGTGTTGCTCGTATTGGGGGGCGGGTTTTGGCTGTGGCCAATGGGCGGCTGGCAGAAGGCCCAATACGCGGCCATCGCCGGCAAGCAGGCGCAGTACGCGGCCCTGGCCGGCGAGCAGCGCACGGTGCAGCTGCCCGATGGCTCGGTGGTGGTGCTCAATGGCAACTCCCGTCTGACCACCGCCGCCACCTGGGACGCGCAAAGCCCCCGCGAAGTGTGGCTGGAAGGGGAAGCCTACTTCCGGGTAAGCCACCTGACCCGCGTGAAAAACCTGCCGGTGGTACAGGCCACGGGCAATGCCAAATTCGTGGTACACGCCGGCGCGCTCAACGTGTCGGTGCTGGGCACCACGTTCAACGTCATCAACCGGCCCGGCGGGCTGAATAAAGTGACACTGAACGCCGGTAAAATATTGGTTGAAAATGCCACTCGGCGGGAGCAGAAACCGATTTTGATGGCTCCCGGCGAGCTAGTGGAGTTCTCGCCGGCCCGGCAGCGGCTGACCAGACAGGTGGTGAAGCCGGAAGCCTTCTCAGCCTGGGCCAGCGGCACGCTGGTGTTCGACCACACGCCCATGACGGAAATTATCCGCCTGTTCCGCGACACCTACGGGCTGGAAATAGTGGTGGACGACCCGGTGCTGCTCCGCCAGACCGTGACCGGCACCCTGCCCAACAAGAACGCCGACGTACTGCTGAGAGCCCTGTGCAAATCAATGAGCATCAAAGCAGAGCGTCACGGTAAAAAGGTGCGCTTGCTGCCCCTCAACTAGCTGTTTCCCGGAGCTGGGCCCGGCTCCAAGTGACTTGTTTTTTTAACTCCCACCCCAATCCCCACATGTCAAACGCTACAAAAGTTACGGGTTTGCTGTTATTGCTAGGGGCTTATTCCGGCCCGGCGAGGGCGCAGACGACCTATGCTTCGCTCGCGCAGCCGAAAGCCGCTGGCGCGTCCGAATTGTCCCAGGACCCGGTTTCTCAGTCCGCTTCGCAGTCCTTGAAAAGCATTCTGGGGCAATTAAAAGCCAAGCACGGCATTCAGTTTTTCTACAGCGACCAGCTGGTGGAAGAAAAGCTGCTGCCCAAGGCCCGGCCGAAGTTCGGCACATGGCAGGAAGAGCTACAGTACGTGCTGACCCAGAGCCAGCTGCAATACGAAAAGGTAGCCGATAATACCTACGTTATATCACCACTGCTTGCCCGGCCGCAGGCGGTAAGCCCCATTGCCAACGCTGTTGCGCCCACTCCGGTTTCCGGCCGGGTAACGGACTCCAAAGGCGTGGGCCTGCCCGGCGTGACGGTGCTGGTGCAGGGCACCAACAACGGCGCCAGCACCAACAGCGAAGGTGCTTTTACGCTGGATGCACCCGCGGGCAGCACCCTGGTGTTCAGCTTTGTCGGGTTTGTGACCCAGACGGTGATGGTCCCGGCCGGGGGCGGCCCCCTCAACATCAGCCTGCTCGAAGACACGCAGAAGCTGAACGAAGTGGTGGTGGTGGGCTACGGCACTCAGGAGCGGGTGAGCGTGACGGGAGCCATTGCCTCGGTGAGTGGGCGCGACATTGCCACCCAGCCGGTGGCCGATGCCGCCCAGGCCATTCAGGGCCGGGCGGCGGGCGTGACGGTGACCCAGAACTCGGGCGCGCCGGGCGGGTCGGGCGGGACGGCGGTGCGGGTGCGCGGCGTCACATCGGCCGGCAACAACTCGCCGCTCTACGTGGTGGACGGGTTCCCGCTGCCCTCGTCGGATGCCGGGGGCGGCTCGATTGAGAACCAGCTCAACGCCATCAATCCCAATGACATTGAGAACATTGACGTGCTGAAGGATGCGTCCGCAACTGCCATCTACGGGGTGCGGGCGGCCAACGGGGTGGTCATCATCACCACCAAGCGGGGTAAGGCGGGCGCGGCCAGCATCTCGCTTGATGCCTACCGGGGCGTTCAGCAGGTGTGGCGCAAGCTTGACCTGCTGAACGCCGAGCAGTACGCCATTATCAACAACGAGGGGCTGGTGGCGGCCGGCCGGCCCATCCTGGAAAACCTGCGCGACCCGAAAAAATTGGGCGCGGGCACCGACTGGCAGAGCGCCGTGTTCCGGCCCACGGCCGTGATACAGAGCTACAACCTGACGGCCCGCGGCGGCGGCGAAAAGGCCCAGTACGCGGTGGCGGGCGGCTATTTCCAGCAGGATGGCACGCTGAACGGCTCCACTTTTGAGCGGTTTACGCTGCGGGCCAACGGCGACGTGCGGGTAAGCAATCGGGTGAAAATCGGCAACAGCCTCTCGATAACTCACCTGACGGAGCGGCAGATTGACACCGGCAACAACGAGTTTGGGGTCCTTAATAACGTACTGCAAGCGCCGCCCACGCTGGCCGCTTACAACCCCGATGGCTCCTGGCACGTGGCCACGCCCGAGGAAAACTATTCGGAGCCGAACCCCATCATTCAGTCGCTGATTGAAAACAAGAAATTCACCCGCAATCGGTTGCTGTCTACCTTTTTTGGGGAAGTAGAGCCGCTTGATGGGCTACACTTTCGCACCAATGTGGGCGCGGATTTGGTGTTTGACGAGAGCCGCCAGTTTCTGCCTTCCCTTGGGCCCGACGTGCCGCGCTACAACGTGGCTTCGGCCTCGGCCAACAGCGCCTACAACCCTGGCTGGCTGATTGAAAACACGCTGACCTACGACCGGACCATCGCCGCCAAACACCACTTCACGGTGCTGCTGGGGCAGTCTGCCCAGCGCTTCAGCTACAACAACATCGGGGCCTACCGGGTCGGCTACCTCGCCAACGACCTGCAGCAGCTCAACAACGGCCCCAGCACGCCGGGCAGCCAGTCCAACAACGGCACCACGAGCCGCACGCAGCTGGCCAGCTATTTCGCCCGGGTCAACTATGAGTTCGCGGGTAAGTACCTACTTACTGGCATTGTGCGGCGCGACGGCAGCTCGGCGTTTGGCCCCGGCAGCCGGTTTGGCACCTTCCCGGCAGTATCGGTGGGCTGGCGGCTGTCGGAGGAAGACTTTGTAAAAAACCTCAGCGCCTTCAGCAACCTGAAGCTGCGCGTGGGCTACGGCCGCGTGGGCAACCCGCTGAATGCGGGGCAGTTTGCCTACCTGGCCACCATCAACAACGGCATCCGGTACCCGTTTGGTGCCACCAGCGCTACCGGCAACCAGACCACCAACGCCGGCGCGGTGCCCACCCGCGCCCAGAACGCCAACCTGCGCTGGGAAGACAACATTCAGACTAACGTCGGCCTCGACGTGGGCCTGTTGGACGGGCGCGTGGAAGCCACGATTGACGTGTATAACCGCCGCTCGCCCAACCTGCTGGTGAACGTGCCGGCCTACTTCGTGACGGGCACCTACGAGTCGGTGCCCACCAACTCGCTCTCGGCCCGCAACCGGGGCCTCGACCTGGCCCTGACCACCCGCAACCTGACCGGCGAAGGCGGCCGACTCAGCTGGACCACGACGGCCATTTTCTCGACCTACAGCAGCCGCATTGAGGATTTGGGCCAGGGCGTGCCGGCTTTCAATGGTGTGACCACCCGCGACGGCGCGGCAATCGTGCGCTACGATGTGGGGCAGTCCTTCGGGGCGTTCTACGGCTACGTGGCTGATGGGCTATTTCAGGCTCCCGAGGAACTGACGGCCCTGAACGCCAATGCCGTGGCCAAAACCGGTGACCCGGCCGCGTTCTACCAAAGCAAGCTCACGGCCCCCGGCGACCTCAAGTTCAAGGACCTGAACGGCGACGGGGTGGTGAACGCCGACGACCGCACGTTCATCGGCAACCCCAACCCGGCCTTCACTTACAGCCTCAACAATACGGTGGCCTGGAAAGGCTTCGACCTCAACGTGTTTCTGCAGGGCTCGCAGGGCAACGACGTGTACAACCTCAACCGGGTGTACACCGAGGGCGGCCTCTACGGCAACGTGAACAGCAGCACCCGCGTGCTGAGCCGCTGGACCGGCCCCGGCACGAGCACCGACGTGCCCCGCGCCGCTTTCGGCGACCCCAACAACAACCTGCGCGTGAGCAGCTACTTCATCGAGGACGGCTCCTACCTGCGCGTGAAAACCCTGACTTTGGGCTACTCGCTGCCCGCCAACCTCATCCGCCACGTGGCCGCCAAAACCCTGCGCGTGTACGTGACGGGCCAGAACCTGCTGACCCTGACCCGCTACACTGGCTTCGACCCCGAAGTGGGCGGTGCCGGCCTCGACCGGGGCATCTACCCGCAGTCGCGGGTGCTGCTGGCGGGCCTGAATGTTGGTTTTTAATTTATTAACGGCAACCTCTGATGAATAAGCTACTTACTTCGACGACTGCCGCCGCTACGGCCTGCCTGCTGGGCCTGGGCCTGCTGACGGGCTGCGGCGAAAAGTTTCTGGACGAAACCCCGCGCGACCAGCTCACGACAGACAACTTCTACCGCAACGAAACCGATGCCGTGCTGGCCACCACTGCCGTTTACGCGCAGCTGAGTGGCGGCGGGCAGTATAACTACGCGCTGTGGGGCATCGGCGATATCATGTCGGACAACTCCACCACCGGCGGCGGCGGCGGCATCGACGGGGCCGAGCAGCAGCAGCTCGACTTCTTCAATATTTCGCCTGCCAACCCCGTGACCACCCGGCTGTGGGCGGGTTGCTACGCGGGCATTGGCGCGGCCAACCTAGTGCTGCAAAAAGTGCCTGGCATCGCCAGCATGAACCCTGGCGTGAAGAAGCGATGCCTGGGCGAGGCCCAGTTTCTGCGGGCCAAATACTACTTCGACCTGGTGCGGGTGTACGGCGACGTGCCCCTGCTGACGGCCCCGCCCGCCAGCGCGGCCGAAGCCTCCATTCCGCGCACGCCGGCCGCTGCGGTGTACGCCCAGATTCTGCTCGATTTGGAGGCCGCCATCGCCAATCTCGACGCTTACGACAGCTACAGCGGGCCCGATTTGGGCCGGGCCACCAAGTGGTCGGCCATTGGCCTGCTGGCCAAGGTGCAGCTCACGCTGGGCAACAAGGCCGAGGCGGCGCGACGGGCCCTGCAGGTGCTGGCCGTGGTGCCGGGCCGCTTCTCGCTCTGGACCAACTACGGCAACAACTACCAGCTGGAGCTGGAAAACGGCAAGGAAAGTCTGTTTGAGGTGCAGTACATGGTGGACCAGGCGCAGTCGTACACCTTCGACCACCTGGGCTTCGCGGGCAATGAGTTTTTCGCGCCCCGCTTCCAGGGCCTGTCCCCGCTGGGCGGCTACGGCTTCAACGTGCCCGAGCCCAACTTCGTGAACGGCTACGAGGCCGGCGACCGCCGCCAGGCCGTCACCATCTGGAAGCCCGGCGACGTGTACCCGGCCGGCAGCAACCCCGCCGCCCACGCCAACCGCACGGTAGGCTCGCCCAACGGCTACAACGTGCGCAAGTGGTTCGTGCCCAAGACGCTGGGCTTCGTCTGGGATTCGCCCCTCAACTTTCCGGTGTTGCGCCTGGCCGAGGTGTACCTGATGGCGGCCGAGGCCACTGGCGGTACTCCCGCCGGCTACAGCTACCTGAATAAGGTGCGCCGCCGGGCCTTCGGCGAAGATATCAACGCCACCACGGCCCAGCCCCACGACCTGAGCCCGGCCAACACCAGCGACTTCGACGCGGCCGTGCTGCGCGAGCGTCGCTACGAGCTGGCCTTTGAAGACGACCGCTGGTTCGACCTCAAGCGCACCGGCCACCTGCTCGACAACGCCCACCTCATCAGCAAAGGCATCAAGCCCAACAACCTGGTGATGCCCGTTCCGCAGTCGGAGCGCGACTCCAATCCGAATCTGACGCAGAACCCAGGATATTAATTTTTGCTGAACACCGATACAACCATGACTTCTATTCGCCAAGCTATTTTGTTCGTTGCCGGTGCCGGGCTGCTGGCCACCTGCCAGCCCAAAAAGTACGAGCTGGAAGGCGTCGCGCCCGTGGCCGACTTCTCCTATACGCTCGATACCAGCCAGTTTCCGGTGGTGGCCACCTTCACCAACCTGAGCACCGACGGCTTTCTATACCAGTGGGATTTCGGCGATGGCTCGCCCCTGGTGGAGGGCAAAACCGTGACCCATACCTACACCCTGCCCCGCGCCTACCAGGTGAAGCTGCTGGTGGTGGGCCGGGGGGGCTCGGCCTCGGCGCCGGCCCGCGAAATAACGGTGCCCTCGGGCTGCGGCAACGCCCTGTTTGCCGGGCTGGTGGATTGCAGCGGCGGCGGCAAAAATGCCTGGACCTACGCCGACGGGCGCGGGGCCATCAAAACCTACGCCGCCGATGGCGTGACGCTGATTGCCACCTCCGACACGCTGGCCGAGTGCCAGGCCGACGACCAGTTCACGTTCAGCAACTCCTACGTCTATACCTACGACGCGGGGCTGGGCTGCACGGCGGGCAGCAGCCTGAGCGGCACTTCTGATTTCATTTTTCGGGAGGTGAACGGGGCCAGCCAGATTACGCTGCTCCGCAACGGGGCCTTCATCGGGCCGGCCGACTCGGTGCGCAACAAAACCTACACCATCGTGGAGGCCACGGGCACCGTGCTGCGCCTGCGCGGCACCCGCCCCAACGGCACGCAGGTAGAAATAAGCCTGGTGCATCCGCTCTCGCCGCTGGAACGGACGGACCTGCTACTCACGGGGGGCACCTCGCGCACTTGGGCGCTCGACAACACAGTGGCCGGCACCGTCACGGTGGGCACCGATGGCGACCCGACCCGCGACTACGCCGGTGGGGTGCTGGGGGGGCTGGCCGACTGCCATGCCGATGACGAGTACACGTTCACCGCGGCCCGCGGCTTTGCGTATGACGCGAAGGCGGAGACGTTTGTGGCCGTCGTGTTCAACTGCCAGGCCCCGCGCTCGCTCACCAGCACCTACACCTACGGCCCGCCGGTGGGGCCGGGCCGGGCGCAAATTGTGCTGGCCGCCCCCAACGCCTTCATCGGCACCACCGATGCCGCGCCCACCGACCGCACCTACCGCATTATCTCCATCAACAGCCAGCAGATGGTGCTGCGGGCCAGCACGTCCACGCCCAACCAGGTACTCACCTTCAAGATGCGCCGGGTGCGGTAATAGCGGCCTGGTGCCTTAGCCCGCAATTAAAGCCCGGACGCAATTTCAAACAACTAAACGATAAATTCTTATGACATCTCTTCATCTTTTAAAGCCCTTCTTACTGGCCCCCGCCCTGCTGCTGACGCTCGTGGTTGGCGGCTGCACCCAGGACCCGCCCATTCCCGACGCGGTAGCCACCGAGCCGGTAGCCACCGAGCCCGTGAACGCCACCGCCCGGCCCTACGCTGACTACGACCAGCTGGCGTGGAGCGACGAGTTCGACGGGGCGGCGCTTGATGCCCGCAAGTGGAAGCCCGAAATAAAGGACGTGTGGTACAACGACGAGCTGCAAGCCACCACCGACGCGCGCACTAACCTGACCGTGGACAACGGTAACCTGCTGATTACGGCCCGCAAGGAAGCCTATAACGGCCGGCAGTACACCTCGGGCCGCATCATCACCAAGGGCCTGAAAAGCTTCAATTTTGGGCGGATTGATACCCGCGCACGGCTGCCCAAGGGCAAGGGCATGTGGCCCGCCATCTGGATGCTGGGCACCAACGACAGCCAGGCTACCTGGCCCGCCTGCGGCGAAATCGACATCATGGAGCTGCGCGGCAGCCAGCCCCGCACCAGCATCGCGACCCTGCACTTCGGGGCCACCGTGGCCCAGCACCAGCAGCAGGACAAGTACTTCACCCTACCAACCGGCGACTTCTCGGACGGCTTTCACCTCTTTTCCGTGGTGCGCAGCCAGGACCAGATGCGGTTTTTTGTGGACGACAGCCTCTTCTACACCCGCAATCGGGCCGACATCTCGCCCTATCCCTTCAACAACCCTTTCTACATGATACTGAACGTGGCCGTGGGCGGCGGCTTTGACGGCGACCCCGACGCCAACACGGTCTTCCCCCAGGCCATGCTGGTGGACTACGTGCGCTACTACAAATACAAGGAGTAGCCAGCGGCCGGAGTTGTGAAAGCCCGCTGGTAGGCGGGGAGTAATCAAAAAAATTTAAAATTCCCACTTCAACATTTCATCATGAACGTTTTTACCAAGATGCTGCTGCTCGGTGCCGGCCTGGGCCTGGCCCGGCCGGCCAGCGCCCAAACCCTGCTCGATAACTTCGAAACCACGCGCCAGCTGGGCTACCCCAACAACACCGGGGTGCTGACCCAGAACCAGGCCAACCCCGGCACCAATACCGTGAACCCCAGCCCCACCTGCGCCCGCTACGTGCGGGAGGTGACCAATTCCTACGACATCCTGGTGATGAAGCCGGCGGCGGCCCCCGGCCGCTTTGCCAGCGTGGCCGACTATGCGGCCGGCACCAAGCGCATCCGCATCAAATTCTACTCGCCGGCGGCGGGCATCCCGGTGCAGCTCGTGCTGCAAAACGGAGCGAAGTCCAACAACGGCTACCCCAACGGCAACTTTGCCGGCGACTTCCTGGCCACCACCACCGTAGCCAACGCCTGGGAAACGCTCACCTTCACCTTCACGGCCGGCGGGCCGGGCTCCTTCGACCCCACGGTGACGGCCACCGATGCGGACCAGCTGACGATGCTCATCAGCCCCGACTCGAAAAACGGGGGCACCTACTACTTCGACGACGTGACCGGGCCGGACCCGGCCGCCGGCACCGGCGGCACCACTCCGGTCAGCAGCATCCTGCTCGATAATTTCGAAACCACGCGCCAGCTGGGCTACCCTTACAACAGCGGGGTGCTGACTCAGAACCAGGCCAATCCGGCTGTCAACGCCGGGAACCCCAGCCCCACCTGCGCCCGCTACGTGCGGGACGTCACCAATTCCTACGACATCCTGGTGATGACGCCGAGCACCGCGCCCAACCGGTTCGGCAACGTGTCGGGCTTTGCGGCCGGCACCCAGCGCATCAGCCTCAAGTTTTACTCGCCCGCGGTGGGCGTGCCGGTGCAGGTGGTGCTGCAAAACGCGGCGAAGTCCAACACGGGCTACCCCAACGGCAAGTACCTGGGCGACTTCAACGCCACCACCACCGTGGCCAACGCCTGGGAGACGCTCACCTTCACCTTCGCGGCCGCCGGCCCCGGCAACTTCGACCCCACCATGACGGCCGAGGACGTGGACCAGCTGACGATGCTCATCGCGCCCGACTCGAAAAACGGGGGCACCTACTATTTTGACGACGTGACCGGGCCGGGCTTCCGCACGGCATTGGCCACCCGCCGGGTGAGCAGCCCGGTGGCGGCCTTCGCCCCGGCCTACCCCAACCCCACACGCGGCATGACCTATCTGCCCTTCAATCTCGAAAAAGCCGCTACCGTGAGCCTGGCCGTGTACGACGGCCTGGGCCGCCGCGTGGCCGAGGTGCTGGCCCCGCAGGTCCGGCCGGCCGGCCCCTTCACCGCCGAGGTGAATACCGCCCGGTTGGCCCCCGGCCTCTACACCTGCCGCCTGCTGGTGGGCGGCGTGGCCCTGACCCGGCCGCTGAGCGTGCAGTAACGAAGAACGAGGGCGGGCCCGCCCGCCCTCGTTCTGGTGCTTGTAGTTGGCTGAGCGGGCCGGCGGAGCTGTTTTGGGCAGTTGGCTCTGGCGTCCTTTTTCTTAAAACCCCACCCATTTCTGAGATGAAAAAATTACTGGTAGCCGCTTTGCTGGCTGCTGGGTGGGCCGGCACGGCCACCGCCCAGACCCTCTACGACGACTTTGAGCCCGCGCCCGGCGGCACCCGCCTCGTGACTTACGCCCGGCAGGCGGGTACGCTAAACCAGGCCGCCGCCAACCCCGGCGCCGATGCCGTGAACGGCAGCGCCACCTGCGCCAGCTACGTGCGCAACAGCGGGCAGCAGTACGACAACTTTGACATTGAAACCCCACGCCTCATGGCCGATGTGACGCCCTACGTGGGCAGCGGCGGCAGTACGGCGGGTATCAGCAAGCAAATCAGCATGGCGTTCTACTCGGCGGCCCCCGGCACCGAGGTGCAGCTGGTGTTGCAGAACAAGGCCAAAAGCCGGGCGACGAACAGCTACCCCGAGGGCAAGCTGCTGGGCGAGTTCCGGGCCACCACCACGGCCACCAACGCCTGGGAAACCCTCACCTTCACCTTCAGCTACTCAGGCCCCGGCAATTTCGACCCGACCGTAACGGTGACGACGGTGGACGAAATCACGATGTTCGTCGCCCCCGCCACGTTTTCAGGCCTCACCACTTATTTCGATAACGTGCGCGGGCCGGAGCTGGTATTGCCCACCGCCGCCACCGCCCTCTACGAAGATTTTGAGGGCCGCCGCCGCCTGAACTACCTGGCCGTGAACGGCACCCTGACGCCCGGTTTTGCCAACCCCGCCGTGGGCGCGGCCAACCCCAGCGCCGTGGTGGGCCGCTACGAGCGCGACGGAGCCAATTCGTTCGCGACCCTCGTGCTGGCCCCGGCCAACGCTACGTTTCTGGACGACGTGACGGCCTACGCCAGCCCGGCGGCCACCCAGCAGTTCAGCCTCCGGTTTTACTCGCCCGCGGCGGGTGTGCCGGTGCAGGTGGTGCTGGGCAACGCGGCCAAAATCGTAGCCGGCGGCTTCAGCTACCCCACCGGCACTCACTCGCTGTACCTGGCCACCACTACCGTAGCCAACGCCTGGGAAACCCTTACCTTCAGCTACCAGAGCGGCACCTATGACCCGCTGGTGCGGCCCACCGAAATCAACCGTATCAGCCTGCAGATTGCCCCTGGCCAGAACGACAGCGGCACCTATTACTACGACGATTTTGGCGGGGTGGCGGCCACTCTGCCCATGGCCCGGCTCTACGAAAATTTCGACGATACCCGCGTGCTGACCTACGGAAACCGCGAAGGAGTACTAACGGAAAGCACCCCCAACCCCAGCTTAACGGGCCTTAATCCCAACCCGCTGGTGGGCCGTTACGTGCGCTCCAGCAACCAATTCGACACGTTTTACGCGCGGCTGCCGGCCCCGATGGACGATGTAACCGATTTTAAGAACAATGCCCGCCACTTCTCCATGCGCGTGTACAGCCCCGAGCCGGTGGGCACGCCCGTGTCGATAACCTTCACCGACGACACGGCCCCGGTTTCCGCCTACCCCACAGGGCGGCATTCGTTGTATGAGGCCCGTACCACGGTGCAAAACGACTGGCAGGTGCTCACGTTCAGCTACGTGTTTTCGCCCAGCGAAATGAACAGCGTACGCAGCCTCACGGGCTTCGCCGTGCAGTTTGCCGGCAACACCAACAGCACCGGCACCTGGTACTTCGACCAGGTGTACGGCCCCAACTTCACCGAGGCAGCGGGGACGCTCTACGACGACTTAGAGAACCCTGGCCAACTGACCTACACGACCTTCGCGGGCGGCACCCTAACCGAAGGCTCCCCCAACCCGGCTATGTTTGGCGCGAACTACAGCCCCACCGTGGCCCGCTACGTGCGCGGGGCCAGCCCGTTCTCCGGCATCGAGCTGACCCCGGTGGACGGGCGGCGGCTGGCCGACGTAACGGCCTACGCCAGCCAATCGGCCACCCGGTTTTTCTACCTGAAGCTCTTTAGCCGGACACCGGGCACGCCCGTCGGCCTCACCATTCGGAACGCCGCCAAGGCTGCCACGAGTTACCCCAACGGCATCCACTCGGAGTACTCGGCCACTACCACCAAATCGAACGAGTGGGAGCTGTTGCGCTTCGCCTACCAAACCACGGGGGCCGGGGCCTTCGACCCCACCGTGAGCGCCAGTCAAGTGGACCAGCTGGTACTGCTCTTCAACCCCGGCGCGACCGACGCGGACGGGCAGGAGTACGATTTTGACTTTGTCGTGGGGCAGGATTTGCTCACGCCGCCTCCGCTACCGGTGGAGCTTGTCGCCTTCACGGCCACGAAGCAGGGCGGGGCGGTGCAGCTCGACTGGCGCACGGCCAGTGAGCGCAACGCGGCCTATTTTGCCGTGGAGCGCAGCCGCGACGGCCGGAAGTTCGCGCCGCTGGATACGCTGGCCGCCCAGGGTAACAGTAGCAGCCCCCGCGCCTACCAGTTCACGGACCAGCGGCTGCCCACCGGGCACCGGGAGCTGTACTACCGCCTGCGGCAGGTTGATAGTGACGGTACGGCTACTTATTCGCCGGTTCGGGCCGTGCAGCTGGACCAGATGCGGCAGCTTGCCCTATTCCCGAATCCGGCGCACGGCGGGCTCAGCATACTGGGAGCCGATGCGCCCATCGAGGTATATGATGCCACTGGTCGCCATGTCGTCACCGTAGCGGCCGAAACCGATGGCCCCACCCGGCTCACGCTGCCGGCCGGCCTGGCCACGGGCCTCTACGTGGTGCGCAGCGGCAGCCAGATGCAGCGCCTGACGGTGGAATAGAGCGACGCCAGTAACTCTTTATCTGTCAGTTGCTTGTTTTTGATTGGTAGTCAGGCGAGTATTAATTGAAGCTATTAAGAGAGTCGAAGAAATCATTCAAACCTTCATGCTTCGGCTGCGCTCAGCATGACCGGCGGATGACTTTCTAAACAGCCAACACCGAGCAACTGACAACTAAAAAAAACGGAGCCGGCCAGCCGCCGAGTGGTGGGAACAACAAATCGGCTGGCCGGGGAAGTTTTTTTATTCATCCAAATCCTCCAGCATATCCGTGCGGTGAGTGGCAGCCATCGCCCGCTCCACGTCTTTTTTACGCTTCCTATGTCCCACAAATTTTTCTGCTTTCCGCTTTTCCTGGGGGCTGCTTTTTGCACGCTCGCGGCGATTGGCCCGGCGGCGGCTCAGCGCAAGCCTGTCGCATCGGCCGGGGCCAACCGCCAGGTTGCCCTCACGGTAAACGATGCCAAAGTCGAAGCTCTTCTCCAGCAGCTGACGCTGGAAGAGAAAATCAAGATGATTCACGCCAACTCGGCCTTTGCAGCGGGCGGCATTGCCCGCCTGGGCATTCCCGAGCTGATGACCTCCGACGGCCCGCACGGCGTGCGCCCCGAGCAGGGCCGCGACTGGAAACCCGTGGATGACCCCCGCAACGCCAGCACCTACCTGCCCACCGGCAACACCCTGGCCGCCACCTGGAACCCCGCTCTGGGCTACGCCTACGGCACCGTACTGGGCCAGGAAGCCAGTTTTCGGGGCAAGGACATGCTGCTGGGGCCGGGCATCAACATCGTGCGCGCCCCGCTGAACGGGCGCAACTTTGAGTACCTGAGCGAGGACCCGTATCTGGTCTCACGCATGGTGGTGGGCTACATCCAGGGCGTGCAGGACCAGGGCGTGTCGGCCTGCGTGAAGCATTTCGTGGCCAACAATCAGGAAACGCACCGCGACGACATCGACGTGAACATGAGCGAGCGGGCGCTGCGCGAAATCTACCTGCCGGGCTTCCAGGCCGCCGTGCAGCAGGCGGGCGTGTACGCCCTGATGGGCTCGTACAACAAGTTTCGGGGCACCTACGCCACCGAAAATGCCTACCTGATGAACGGTATTCTGAAGGGCGAATGGGGTTTCAAAGGGCTCGTAATCAGCGACTGGGCCTCGGTGCATTCCACGCAGAATGCCCTGCGCAATGGCACAGACCTGGAGATGGGTACCGACCTGGCGCTGATGAACAAGGGCCTCGACCAGAGCGCCACGGCCTCCGGCGAAACCAGCCAGCCCAACCTGGTCAATGGCACCGACCAGCGGCTGTACGACCGTTTTTTTCTGGCTGCCCCCGCGTTGGAGGCCGTGAAGAAAGACCCCACGCTGCTGCCGTTGCTTGACGACAAGGTGCGGCGCATTCTGCGGGTGCAGTTTGCCACGCACATGCTGGGCGGCACCAAGCGCCCGGCGGGCTCGCACAACACCAAAGCGCATCAGGCCACGGCCCTGAAAGTAGCCGAGGAAGGCATCGTGCTGTTGAAAAACGACGGCTTCCTGCCCCTGAAAAAAACGGTGAAGACCGTGGCCGTCATCGGGGCCAACGCCACCCGCGAGAATGCCGGCGGCGGCGGCAGCGCCCAGCTCAAGGCCGCGTATGAGATTACGCCTTTGCAGGGCATTAAAAACGCGCTGGGCAGCGCGGCCACCGTCACCTTCAGCCCCGGCTACACCGTGGCCCGCGACCAGAAGGCCGACCCCAAGCTGATAGCCGAGGCCGTGGCCGCTGCCAAGGCCGCCGACGTGGTGATTTACGTGGGCGGCTCCTTTCACGGCTACGACTACACCAAGTGGGGCGATAACGCCTACGACGCCGAAAGCATCGACAAGCCCGACCTTAAAATGCCCTTCGGCCAGGAAGAATTGGTGCGGGCCGTGCAGGCTGCCAACCCCAACACGGTGGTGGTACTGCTCGGCGGCGGGCCGATTGAGGTGGCCGCCTTCGCCGGCCAGTCCCGGGCCGTGCTCGAAGCCTGGTACCCCGGCATGGAGGGCGGCAATGCCCTGGCCCACATCTTGTTCGGCGACGTAAACCCGTCGGGCAAGCTGCCCTTCACCTTCCCCGTGAAGCTGGAAGACGCGCCTGCTCACAAGCTCGGCGAGTACCCCAGTACCCCCGGCGACCCGTTGAAACAGACCTATAAGGACGACATCTGGGTGGGCTACCGCTACTACGACACCTACCACGTAGCCCCGCAATACGCTTTCGGCCACGGCCTGAGCTACACCACCTTCCGCTACAGCGCCCTCACCGTGACGCCCGGCCCCCGAAGCGCCACCGTGAAACTGACCGTGACCAACACTGGCAAAGTGGCCGGGGCCGAGGTGGTGCAGGTGTACGTGCAGGACGAAAAGGCCCGCGTGAAGCGCCCCGAAAAGGAGCTCAAAGGCTTCGAGAAGGTATTCCTCAAGCCCGGCGAATCCAAGACCATAACCGTGGCGCTGGCGGCCGGCGCATTTCAGTTTTATGACGAGGCGCGGAAAAGCTGGGTGCTGGAGCCGGGCAAGTTCAAGGTGCTGGTGGGCAGCTCCTCGCGCGATATCCGGCTCACGGGCGGGGTGACGCTGTAAGCGCATCCGCTAGCTCCGAAGTCGCTTCCTCATTTAGCCCGGCCCAGCCTCATCGTGCCCGGTCCGGCGGGCGCCTGCATCAGCATTGCTTCATCCTTTTTCCTAATTCCCACTCAACCCCATACCATCATGAGAAACAGTTTTTTACTTCTCGGCACTGCTCTTCTTGCTACGCTGAGCGGAGCTGCCGCGCAGGCGCAAACCTATCAGCAGGTCTGGGCCGATGAATTCACGGGTACCAGCGTGAAAGCGGCCAACTGGGTTTTTGAAACCGGCAACCCAGGGGCCAACAACGAACTGGAGTATTACCAGGCCGCTAATGCAACCGTTGCCAATGGCAATCTGATGATTACGGCCAAGAAAGAGAACGTGGGGGGATGGGCCTACACCTCGGCCCGGATGACGACGCAGGGGCTCCGCACCTTCACGTACGGTAAGATGGAGGCGCGCATCAAAATGCCTTTGGGCAAGGGCTTGTGGCCCGCTTTCTGGATGCTGGGCAGTAACATCACCACCGTAGGCTGGCCCAAATGCGGTGAAATCGACATCATGGAGCACGTGAACGACGACAATTTTTTGTACGCGACGGAGCACTACGACGACGGGGTCGGCTACAAGAACTACGGCACCTCCACCACCACCGCTACCCCCGGCAACTACCACGTGTACACGGTAGAGTGGGACGCCAACCTCATCAAAACCTCCGTCGATGGCGTGCCCTATCACTGGTTCACGATTGCGAACAACGTGGGCAGCACCGAAGAATTCCATAAGTCGTTCTTCCTGCTGCTCAACCTGGCAGTGGGCGGCGACTTCCCCAACCAGCCGGTGGATGAGAGCAAGCTGCCGGCCACCATGTACGTCGACTACGTGCGGGTGTACAAGCTAGTGGCTCCGGCCCCGGCCGCTGCCCTCACCCTGCAAGCCGAAGCCGCCAACGTGAACGTGGGCATGGTGGTAGAACCCTGCTCGGAAGGCGGCCAGGACATGGGCTTCATCGACGCGAACGACTACCTGGTGTTCGATAACGTCAATTTCCCCACTACCGGCACCTACAAGGTGGAGTATCGGGTGGCTTCGGCCACGGCCGGCGGCACTATTTCCTGCGACCTGAACGCGGGCGCTGTCCAGCTGGGCAGCACCACCGTGCCCGGCACCGGCGGCTGGCAGACCTGGACCACCGTTTCCAGGACCGTGACGGTGAATGCGGGCACCTACAACCTGGGCGTTTTTGCCCAAACCGGCGGCTACAACCTCAACTGGATTCGCATCACCAAAGTCAGCGCCCGCGGGGTCCTGGCCGCGGCCAGTGCCGCCACCGACGGGCCGGCGCTGACGCTCTATCCCAACCCGGTGACCGACCGGCTGACGCTGCAAGCCGGCCCTGCCTTCCTGGGCGGCGAGGTACGCATTATGGGAATAGACGGCCGGTTGGTATGGCGCGGCACCCACACGGGCGCAACCGTGGATGTAACGGCCCTCAGCCCCGGCCTTTACACCCTGACGGCCCAGAACCAGGCGGGCGACAAGCTGGTGCGCCGCTTCAGCAAGCAATAATCCTCCGCCGACTAAAGAAGCCCAGCCAGTCCGGGCTTCTTTTTGGATGGAGCATCAAAAAGTGTGGGGCAATTCTTTTTTCTGATTGGTTT
>JAYSZD010000502.1:0-10288 GCA_043738185.1 Hymenobacter sp.
CAAGCTCAAGGCCGGCGTGGTGGAAGTGCGCAGCTTTGAGGAGCTGCGCAACCTGCCCGAAGCCGACGTGAAAGGCAAGTTCGTGTTCTTCAACCGGCCCTTCGACGATGCCCTCATTGAGCCCGGCACCGCCTACGGCCAGGCCGGCGACCAGCGGCGCAGTGGCGCCAGCGAGGCCGCCAAGCGCGGCGCGGTAGGCGCCCTGGTGCGCTCCCTCACCAGCGCCCGCGACGACAACCCGCACACGGGAACCATGAGCTACGACCCCGCCGTGACCAAGGTGCCAGCCGCCGCCCTCAGCACTGTGGCCGCCGACCAGCTGAGCCTGCTGCTGAAAGCCAACCGCGACCTGGAGTTTGAGCTGCAGATGGAGTGCGAGACTCTCCCCGATGAGAAAAGCTACAACGTGGTGGGCGAAATCAAAGGCTCTAAATATCCCGAGCAAATCATCACCGTAGGCGGCCACCTCGACTCCTGGGACCTGGGCCAGGGCGCCCACGACGACGGTACCGGCGTAGTGCAGAGCATGGAGGCGCTGCGCCTGCTGCGCGCCACCGGCTTCCGGCCCGAGCGCACCGTACGGGCGGTGCTCTTTATGAATGAGGAAAACGGCAACCGTGGCGGCATCGAGTACGCCCGCCTGGCGGCCCTGAACAAGGAAAACCACCTCGTAGCCATTGAGTCGGACGGGGGCGGTTTCACGCCCCGCGGTTTCAACGTGGAAGCGGAGCCGGCCATGCTGGCTAAGCTGGCCGCGTGGGGGCCGCTGCTGGAACCCTACCACGCCAGCAGCCTCAAGGCCGGCCACGGCGGCACCGACATCGGCCCGCTGAAAGCGGCCGTCAATCCCAAAGCCCTCATCGGCTATGATGGCGACTCGCAGCGTTACTTCGATATCCACCACACCGCCGCCGACACCTTTGATAAGGTGCACAAGCGCGAGCTGGAGCTGGGCGGTGCCAGCATGGCCTCGCTCATCTATTTGCTGAGTAAATACGGTTTGTAGGGGCTGTTTAGCGGGTTGTGATTCAATCAGTAGTTTGATTTGATTCCAGTAACCGCTTCGGGTTTTACGGGGAGATAAAGCAGCAACAATGCCCGCCCAGCCTGGGGTTTTCAGGAACAGTCAGGCGCCAGGAACACTGGTGTAAACGGCCCGGTAATGCCGGAATTTATAGCGTGTGAAAAAATACTGGGTGTGCCTGTGGGTGAGTTTGGGACTGCTGGCTGGGGCGGAAGGGGCCTGTGCGCAACGCCCGGCCGCGGCCCCGGCTACGCGTTACTGGGTAACGCTGAGCGACAAGCAAGGCGTCTCCTTCGACCCTGGTCGCTACTTCTCGCCGCAGGCCCAGGCGCGGCGGCAACGGCAGCAGCTGCCTGGTTTTGAGGTCAGCGACCTGCCCGTGCGGCTCGATTACCTCGCCGGTATTACCGCCGTGGCCGACACGGTGACGCTGGTAAGCCGGTGGTTTAATGCCGTGGCTTGTCGGGCCACGCCCCGCCAGGCCGCCGCCTTGCAGCATCTGCCCGGCGTGGCCAGCGTGGTGGCTTGGCCCCAGGCCACCGGCGCAATAGCGGCTCACGAAGACAAAACTTCGCGGCGTGATGAGTCCACCATGCCGCCGCTCAAACCCATCTCGGCCAACGATTACCTGCTGGCCCGCCGCCAGACGGCCCACCTCGACGGACCCGCCTTGCGAGCGGCGGGCCTGGAAGGCCACGGCGTTCGGATTGCCGTGTTCGACGTGGGCTTCCGGGGGCTGCTGGAGCATCCGGCTTTTCAGGAGCTGGTCAAAAACAAGCAGATTATTGCCACCCGTGACTTCCTCCGCAACCGCGACGACGTGTACCAAAGCGGGAGCCATGGCACCGAAGTAATGGGCTGCCTGGCCGGCCGGCTGCCGGCGGCTCCCGGCGGCGCGCCGGGCCCGGCCCTGGGCTTGGCGCCGTTCGCCAGCTACCTGCTGGCGCGCACCGAGCAGTTGGGCCGCGAGCGCTACGCCGAGGAAGAAGCCTGGCTGGCCGCCGCCGAATGGGCCGACCGCCTCGGGGCCGATATCATCAGTTCCTCGCTGGCGTACACCGAGCAGCGGTATTTTCCGGAGCAGATGAACGGCCGCCGCAGCCTGGTGTCGCGCGCGGCCAACCTGGCGGCCCGTAAGGGCATGTTGGTGGTGAGTGCCGCTGGTAACGACGGCGACAACGACTGGGTGCGCATTGGCACGCCGGCCGATGCTGACTCGGTACTGGCCGTGGGCGGCCTCGACCCTGAAACCGGGCTGCACGTGGATTTCAGCTCTTACGGCCCCACGGCCGACCGCCGGCCCAAACCCAACCTGGCTGCCTTTGGCATTGTGCTCACCAGCACGCCTAAGGGCTATGAGCGGCTGGAGGGTACCTCATTTTCGGCGCCGCTGCTGGCGGGGTTTGCGGCCTGCTTGCGGCAGCAGAATAAGGAAGCTACGGCCATGGAGCTGTTCAAAACCCTGGAAAAATCCGGCGAGCTGTTCCCGTATTTCGATTACGCCCACGGCTACGGACGGCCCCGCTACCGGTACACCAGCTCGCCGGGCCGCCCCGCTACTGCGGCAGTACCGGGTCCCACATTCGACTTTATTGCCCACGACAGCCTCGTGGCGGTGGTTATCCGGCCGGAGGCCGCCTTGCGCCCCGCCGAGTTGTTGCCCATGCTGGTGGAGCAAAGCGGCGTAGCCGAGCAAACCGTTCCCGAAGGGCTGGCCGATGCCCAGACCCCGGCCAGCGTGCTCACGCTGCCGGCGGGGCAGCTAGTCTCGGCACCATTGCCGGAACCCAACTATCCGCCCTATCTCTACTGGAACCTGGCCGACCGGCGCGGAGTGCTGCATCGCTACGAAACCCGCGCCGTAACCCAGCGGCTGGTGGTGCAGGTGCCGCGCCGCCTGCTGCAGAATGGCGGGGTGCTCAGGGTTCATTTCAAAGGGTATACCGGCACGTATTCGGAATGATAAACCGCTCTACTATAACTCACGCCCACATTTTCAACATGCCGCAGCGCTGGGGATTGAGCCTGGCCCTGGCGGGGCTGCTGCTGGCCGGCGGTTCCCGGCCGGCGCGGGCCCAGCAAGTGCTGGTGCAGGCCAACGTGGCCGATGACACCATAAAAACTGTTTTTGGGGCCAACAGGCGCTATTTTGGGCATTTCTATGCGGGATATGGGCTGGTGGCGGGCCCGGCCGGCCGGGGCGCGGCGCTTCGCTACGGACTGGGTTCATCGGAAGGGCGCCTGGGCGGGCGGCTCAAGTTTCGGCTGAGTCAGGCGCTGGCCGTCAATCTGGACCTGGGCTATGCTTACCTGCGGTATGAGCTGGCCCAGAATGCGCAGAAAACAGTGCCCAACGCTGCCTTGCATCGGCACGAGAAGCTGGGCCAGCACCAGATTTTTTCTGAAGCCAGCCTGCGGTTTAATGCGGGCCGACGCGGCAACTCCGTGGGCCGCTACCTCGACTTGCTGGCCGGCGGCGGCTGGCTGGCTGGCACCAAGCATACCACCCAGGACGAGCCGGCGCCCAGCATCGGCGCCGTGGAAACCACCGAATCGGGCCTGCCGTACCTGCGCCGCTGGACCGGCGGCGTGGGCGCCCGGCTGGGCATCGCCCGGTACGCCCTGGTGGGCCGCTACCGGTTGTCCAGCGCTTTTGGCGATGATTATGCCGGCTGGCCGGAGCTGCCGCGGTGGGTGGTGGGCATCGAGCTGGGTTTGTTCTAAGCGGATTAGTGGCGGTAAAAACCTTGAAAAACAGCCTGCAATCCCAAAATGCAAGTCGATTTTAGGATTGCAGTGGATTCTCATTGCCCCAGGATACGTGCCTGGCTAGACCGGCTCAAATGGTAAAAGAGGATGCCTGGGGCGGCAAGTTCTGAAAAAAGCAAACCTATCCTTCGGCCTTTGTCGTAAAATCCCCGCCCAGCGGTTTGGGCTTTGTTTTTGCTCTTGTATTTACGCCTGCGTTTTCGGTCCCTATCTTCGTGCAGCAACAGCCGTTCTTTGCCCGGCAGCCCCCATTTCTTATGAAAACCTCTTCTCTTAAAATTGCTGCCCTCGCCTTCGTTGCCGGAGGACTTGCCTTGCAGCTCACGTCCTGCGTGAGTACTGAGCGCGAAGTGAGCAGCTCCACCGTGGACCCGCGCGCTACGTACACGCCGCCCGTGGCCGGCGACCGTACCCGCGTAAACGGCCGAACGGTTTTGAACACCGTGAGCCGGACCCACAGCTTCTCCCGGCCCGACACCAAAGACAATTTTATTCTGCAATTGCGTGGCCCGCGGGTACTTACCGCCCAGGCCCACCTCATTGTGACGAGCAGCACCGGCGACACCCTGCGCCACGAGGTGCTGCCCGCCCGCGCCCTCATCAGCGAGCTCGCGCTGATTGACCCACAGGCCTCAACCGTGCGCGAAAAGGAAATTGCGATTTTGCAAGGCATGAACAGCTTCTTCGCCGATGGCCGTTTTTCGCAGCCGGCGCTGATGCCCGATGCCCGGCAGCCCGCCGAGATGGATTCCAAAACCTGGGCCGCTTTGCGTGAAGACCCTTCCATCGTGGGTTTCGACTACGTGGGCGCCGGCGGCTCCGAGCGCCGGATGGCCTACGTGCCCAAGCTGCAAAAGGCGGTGGTTATCAGTCAGTAGCAGCGGGATTGGTGCCGATTTACTTCGCTCAACCCGACTTAATTCAATTAACTCATGAAATTTATTCTCGCTTTTGCCGCCTTATTGGTGGCCATTCTGCTCTTCATCCGCTTCGTGCCATCGGCTCCCATCAACCCGGTGCTGCCCGTGGAAGGCGCCCAAAAGGAAGTGAACGGCCACAACGCCGAAGTGCCGCCCGGCGATGAGGATTCGCCCACTACCGAAGAAGAAGCAGAGCAGGGAGCAAGCAGCAGCGTAGCGCCTGCCGCCGCTGGCCAAACCTTCGGGGCGGCCATTACCCCGGTTGGCGCCCTGCCCATGAGCGCCATCGCCACCGCCCTCGGCACCCGTGACTCGGCCCAGGTGAAGCTGACGGGCAAAGCCAGCGCCGTGTGTCAGGCCAAGGGCTGCTGGATGACGCTGGCCACCGCCGACGGCAAGGAAATGCGCGTACGTTTCCGGGATTACGCGTTTTTTGTACCCAAAGACCTCACCGGCCGCAACGTAGTGGTGAGCGGCTGGGCCCACCGCAGCACCGTTACCAAAGCCGACTTGCAGCACTACGCCAAAGACGCCGGCAAATCGAGCCAGGAAATTGCCGCTATCACTCAGGATGAACAGCAGCTTACTTTTATGGCCGATGGTGTTCTGATACAGGATTAAGGACTAAGTGCTGATAATAAGAGTGCTGGAAAGGCCGCCCCTGAGGCGGCCTTTTGTGTTTTATGGCCCGTTTTGAACCGTTGGCGTAGCTTGCATCATTAGTTGAAATGAACCGTTTGGCCACGTCTGGTCCCCTGCTCATGTCCGATTCTTCCGCTGTACAGCAACGCATCCTGGCGCTCTCCGAGCGGCTCCACCACCTCAATCACCAGTATTACCAACTCGACATTTCGGAGATTCCCGACCAGGAATTCGACCAGCTGCTGGCCGAGCTGCAGCAGCTCGAAACCGACTATCCGGACCTGGCCCTGACCAATTCGCCCACCCAGCGCGTGGGCGGCACCATCACCAAGCAGTTTCCTACGGCCGAACACCGCTACCCCATGCTCAGCCTGGGCAATACCTACTCCGAGGACGACCTGCGGGAGTTCGATGAGCGGGTGCAGCGCGGCCTCGAAGGTGCGCCGTATGCCTACGTCTGCGAGCTGAAGATTGACGGCGTGGCCATGAGTCTGCGCTACGAGCACGGCCAGCTCTCCCAGGGCGTGACACGCGGCGACGGCACCCGCGGCGACGTGGTGACGGCCAACGTGCGCACCATCCGCACGCTGCCGCTGGCCCTGCGCCCCGGCCCCAACCAGCCTGAGGACTTTGAGGTGCGCGGCGAGGTGTTTATGCCCCTGCCGGTTTTTGCCGAGCTGAACGTCGAGCGCGAGCAAAACGGCGACGCCTTGCTCGCCAACCCGCGCAATGCCGCCAGCGGCGCGCTCAAGCTGCAAAACTCCGCCCAGGTGGCGGCCCGCAAGCTGCGTTTCTACGCCTACTCGCTGCTGACGCCGGGCCGGCATTTCGCCAGCCACAGCGCGGCGCTGGAAGCATTGAGTAGCTACGGCCTGCCGGTTTCGGACACCTGGCGCCGCTGTGCCACCATCACGGAGGTACTGGATTTTGTGCATCATTGGGCCCAGAAGCGCTTCGATTTCCCCGTGGCTACCGACGGCATCGTCATCAAAGTGGATGATTTGCGGCAGCAGGACCAGCTGGGCTACACTGCTAAAAGCCCGCGCTGGGCCATTGCCTACAAGTACCCGGCCGAAGCTGCCCGCACCCGGCTCAACGAGGTGTTGTACAACGTGGGCCGCACTGGGGCCGTGACGCCGGTGGCCGTGCTCACGCCCGTGGCGCTGGCCGGCACCGTGGTCAAGCGGGCCACTCTGCACAATGCCAATCAGATTGAGCTGCTCGACCTGCGTCTCGGCGACCTAGTGTACGTGGAAAAAGGCGGCGAAATTATTCCCAAAATCACGGGGGTGGACCTGAGTGCCCGGCCCGCCGAAGCCGTGCCCATTGTGTACCCCACGGCTTGCCCGGCCTGCGGCACGGCCCTGGTGCGGCCCGAGGGCGAAGCGCATTTCCGCTGCCCCAACGAGCGGGGCTGCCCGCCCCAGCTCAAGGCCCGGCTCGAGCATTATATCTCCCGCAAGGCCCTGAATATTGATGGATTAGGAGCTGAAACAGTGGGGCGCTTCTTCGACTTGGAACTGGTGCGCACGCCTGCCGACATTTACGAGCTGCCCGCCCGCCGCGCCGAGCTGGTGACGATGGAACGCATGGGCCAGAAAAGCATCGATAATCTGCTTGCGGGCATCGAAGCCAGTCAGCAGGTGCCGTTTCCGCGCGTGCTGTTTGGGCTGGGAATTCGATACGTGGGTGAAACCGTAGCCCAGAAGCTAGCGGCCCACTACCGTACCATTGACGCGCTAAGGGCCGCTTCCGCCGAAGAAATGGCCGCCGTGCCCGAAGTGGGAAGCGTGATTGCCGTGGCCGCCAGCGAGTGGTTTCAGCAACCCGAAAATCAGCGCGAGTTGGAGCGCCTGCGCCAGGCCGGCGTGCAGATGGAAGTGACCGGCGAGGCGCCCGTGCCCGCCTCCGACCGCCTCGTGGGCCTCACGTTTGTGCTTTCCGGGGTGTTTGAGCAACACAGCCGCGAGGAGCTGCAGCAGCTCATTATTTCGAACGGCGGGAAAATCACCGGGTCCATTAGTAAAAAACTGAGTTACCTGGTGGCCGGCGAAAACATGGGCCCTGCGAAGCGTGAGAAAGCGCTTGGTTTCAAAGTCCCCATTATTTCTGAAACGGAGCTGATGGCGCTACTGCCCGGCTCTGGCGAAGCCCCGGCCGTTGGTCTTACTGCGGCGGCTCCGTTACCCGGTCCGGGCCAGCAGGGTTCTTTATTGTAGGGTAATTAGTTGAAATTCGCGCCATTGCGGCCTCGTAGGCATCTCAAGCCAAGGCGTGCGTAATATGAGTAACTGCTGTTACGCAGCACTTTCGCTGAAGTGCCACCACCCGTTGCGTCACATCAATGCGTAACTAGCAGTGCCGGGAAGGCTGATTTCCACATACACAGGAATTTTCAGCCAGGAAAAAGGGGAAAAGTTATTTCGGCTGAATTATTGTCCTGCGATTTAACGTACCGATATTGTACCTCCATTATCCCACCCATGCGAATTATTACTTTACTATTGTTGCTGCTCGGCCTGGGAGGCGTGGCCTCCCCGTTGCGGGCCCAATGTCTCGCGCTTGATGAGCTGCTGCGTATCGGCGCGGCTCCCACGGCCCTGGTGACGCCCCAGGTCATAACCCAGCAACTGGCGGCTGACTGGGTTTATACCGCCCCTGGCGCATCTTCGCGGGAGGCGTTCTGGACCTTTCCGGCCCCGGACGGTACCGCCGCTTCCCGCCTCAACGTGCGGGCGCAACGCCCCGGCCAGGACGTGGTGTTTAAAACCACTCAGGCCTCCTGCGTGCGCCAGCTGCGCAGCGAGCTCAAAAGCCAGAAGCTCGAAGCCCAGCCCGTGACCTGTGCTGGCTGTGAGGCCGTCCGTTTTAAAGGCCCCGACTACGAAGCCACCATTTACAGCGAGATGAAGGGCGACTTCCCGTTTGTGGTGGTGATTCACCAGGCTGGAACCGTGATTCAGGACCCCGCCTCCAAACGCGGGGCGCAGGTTGCCGCGCCGCTGCCGGCAGTGGAAATTGCCATCGCCACTCAATTGCTGGCCGACCCCCGCTCCAAGATTCTGGACGTGCGCACGCCCGAAGAGTTTGCACAGGGGCATCTGGAAGGTGCGAAAAATGTGGACTTTCAGGCCCCCGACTTCAAGCAGCAGTTGAGCTTGCTGGACCCCGCCGGACGGTACGTGCTCTACTGCGCTACGGGCAACCGCAGCGGGCGGGCGGCAGTAGTGATGAAGGAGCAGGGTTTTGAGTCCGTCATCAACGCGGGGGCGTACGAGGCCTTGCAGGCGGCGGGCGCCAAATAGGCCTACATGCCCCCATATGGTGGGTAAACTACGGCTATGAAGGTCCGGATTTTGGTTTTTAAGCCTTTCTGCCTGCTGCCGTTGCAGCGCTGCTGGTAACCCGAGCCGCGTTCCGGCGTATTTCTATAGAGACCCGGCAGGTGGCTGCCGGGTCTTTTTGGTAAGTGCGTTCCCATTTGGGCCACTTCATGTTACGCCTTTTTTTATGACAAATGAAACCTTGACGCCGGAAGCTCTGCCGACGAAACACCTGTATGAAATGGGGCTGATTGGCAACTGCGCTTTTTTGGCCCTGGTTAATAAGGATACCTCGGTGGCGTGGCTTTGCTGGCCGCGCTTCGACAGCAGCTTTGTGTTTGGCAGCCTGCTCGATTCCCGCAAAGGGGGCGAGTTTAGCGTGCGGCCCGCGCAGGGCGGCAGCTATAGCTCGGAGCAGTATTATGTGGAAAACACGAACGTGCTGCGCACGGAAATTACCACGGCCGACGGGCGCTACCGCGTCACGGACTTCGCGCCGCGCTTCGCGCAATACGAGCGCTACTACAAGCCCCTCATGTTCATTCGCAAGCTGGAGCCGCTGGAGGGCGCGCCCCGCGTGCGCGTAGTCTGCGACCCGGTGGGCGAGTACGGCAGCAAAACCCTGAGCCGGCGGCGCAGTTCCAACCACATTGCCTACCTCGGCCTGGAAGAGGAAATTCGCCTCACCACCAACATCCCGCTCACCTACATTCTGGACGAGGAGGATTTTGCCCTCAACGAGCCCAAGTATCTGGTGCTCACCTACGGGGCGCCCCTGGAGGCCCCGGTGGAGAGTACTTCTGAGCGGTTTTTGAGCACCACGCTGGAGTACTGGCGGAAGTGGGTGAAAAGCATGAGCATCGGCAATTTTCATCAGGAGCAGGTCATTCGTTCGGCGTTGGCCCTCAAGGTGCACCAGTACGAAGACACCGGCGCCATCATCGCGGCCAGCACCACCAGCCTGCCCGAGGCGCCGGGCAGCACCCGCAACTGGGATTACCGCTACTGCTGGATGCGCGACACCTACTACATCCTGACGGCCTTCAACAACATCGGCCACTTTGAGGAGATGGAGCGGTATTTCCACTATATCGCCAATATTTCGACCAAAGTGAAGGGCAAGTACCAGCCGCTCTACGGCATCAGCGGGGCGTCGGAGCTCGTGGAGCAGGAGCTGGATTTGGAAGGCTACCTGGGCAACCAGCCGGTACGCATCGGCAACGATGCTTACACCCACGTGCAAAACGACGTGTACGGCCAGGTTCTGGTAGCCCTGCTGCCGCTCTACGTCGACCAGCGCTTCGTGAATCCGGACCGTACCAACCCCGAGGCCCTCATGTACGAGGCGCTGGGCCTGATTAAGGCCACGATGGACATGCCCGACGCGGGCCTGTGGGAGTTTCGCAACCTGGCGCAGTACCACTGCTACACCTACCTGTTTCACTGGGCTGGCAGCCACGCGGCCCGCAAAGTAGCCCGCACGCTGGGCAACAAAGCGATGGAATCGTTGGCGACCGAGCTGAACGAGGAGGCCGCCCGCCGCATCGAGCAGTGCTACAGCCCGGAGCTGGGCGCCTACACCAATGCCATTGGCTCGCCGCACCTCGACG
>JAYSZD010000503.1:0-3870 GCA_043738185.1 Hymenobacter sp.
AAGGCCGTGATACCGGGCAAGAATAGCCTAACAACTGCCAACAAACAAGTAGCAACTAATTATTTATGCGTGTCGGTATCCGCCGATTCGTCGCGGGTGTTGTGGGTGCCGCCACCGGCCCAGCGGGGGTCGTCTTTGGCCCAGGCAGCGCGTTGGGTTTCATTGTCTTCGCCTTGTGCGGCGCGCACGGCAGCGGGGTCCTGGTTTTGCTCCACGTGGCCAACCTGGTCGGCGGGGTCTGCAGGGGCATCCTGTGCATCCTTCTTGGTGCGGAATTCGCTGAATTCGTCCGGGTTGTCGTTAGAGCCGTCGCGGCCCTCCGCCTGGTTCGTTGGCATGGCCGTACTCACTTGGCCTTTGGCAGAATTCTGAGGATTAACGCCGCCAAATTCCTCGTAACCGGGGCTCTGAGCATTCAGCATCGGGGCGTCCGGGGTGGATTGAGCCGAGGCCGCCCGGTCCTGCTGGTCTTCGGAGCGGAGATTATTGTCCGGCGTATCGGGTGTGTTTTGCGTACTCATGGGAAAGAAGATAGGAGGAGTGAAACGGGCCTTGCCCGACTTGCTAGTCCTGTACGCAAACCAGCCGGGGCCGGTCATCTTCGGGGCTGCCGCCGCTCGTTTTCATTTTTCACCCCTTACTGTTTAGCTTTTTAGGTTATGAGTACTGCCATTGAGCACAATCCCCAAAACCAGGAATTTACCACCCGCCGTCAGGGCCACACGGCCGAGTTGGCCTATGCCCGGCCCACCGATGGCGTCATCGATTTCACCCACACCTTCGTGGATGAGCAGCTGCGCGGCCAGGGCCTGGCCGACGAGCTGGCCCGCGCCGGACTCGCCTTCGCCAAAAACGACAGCTTGAAAGTAAAAACGAGCTGCAGCTTCATGGCCGGCTTTGTGGAGCGCCACCGCGCAGAATACGCGGAGCTGCTGGCCTAAGAACCGCTGCTCCGCAACCGGACGAGTATTCCGGCGCGCCTGCCTAAGGGCATGCCGTTTAAAAAATCAAAAGCCCCGAACCGTGCTAAACGGTCGGGGCTTTTGATTTGGGCAGATGGGTAAACTACCGAACCACTACCCGGCCCGTGTACTCACTTTCAGCGCAACTCACGCGCACGGCGTAGATGCCGGCGGGCAAACCGCGGAGGTCCAGCTGAACCGCTTCGGTGGCGCTCAGTCGGGCGTCGTGCTGCCGCACGGGGCGGCCCAGCATGTCGAGCAGCGTTATGGTAGCAGCCTGGGCGGTGGTCAGGCCTGGCAGGCGCAGCTGCGCCGTGCTGCTGGCTGGGTTGGGATATACTTCGAGTGAATTGCGCCGCACGGTGGCCGCACGGGTACCCGTAATAGTGCCGCAGGCCGTGCTGCTGTAGCTGCCCACGCCCGTGTAGTTATCAGTGCCCAGGGCCGTCCAGGTGGCGCTGCCGAAGGGGCCGTTCCAGCGGCCGCCCTGGCTGGTGGTGGGCAGGCGCACCAGGGTGTTGTTCAGGGTGGAGCCATTAGCTACGGTCCATTCCGTGGGGCTCTGGCCCACTACGCCGATGACGTCCAGCGTATCGGTGCCATCAAACAGCACAATGGCATCGTTGCCGTTGAAGAAGCACACGTTGCTCTGTACATCAGCCTGCGCGGCCACGGCCACGTCGGTGGCGTTGGTATTCACAATCACATACACGTCGCCGGGGGCCAGCGTACCCGTGAGCTGCTGGGTCGCGGTAGGGGTCGTGGTGGCGCCGTTGGCGTACAGTACCACGCGCTTGCCAGCCAGGTTCATGGGGGCGTTGGTGGGGTTGAAAATCTCCAGCACTTTGGTGTTGCCCGCGTTCGACTCTACGTATTGTGAGAAGTACGGCTTGGTGCAGGGTGCGCCCGCCGGGGCGGCATCGTCGTTGGTGATGGTGAGGACGTGCGCGGTGGGTGAGGCCACAATGATGGTCGCCGCCGAAGGCGTGCCCAGCAGCAGACGCACGGTTTCGTTGGGCTCAAAGGTCAGGTCGCCTACCACGGTCACGGTCACAGCCTGGGTGAGGTTGGTGGCGGTAGCGAAGGTGAGCATGCTGGTAGCCAGGGTATAGTCAGCGGGGCTGGCGGCGGTGGTACCGGCGGCATCCACGGTCACGGGCACCGTGATGGGGAAGGTGAGGCTGGCAGCATTGGCCAGCGTCACGTTGGTGGTATAGGTGCTGGTGCCGGTATTGCCCTCAGCAATGCTGCCCGCAGCGGTGGCAAACGAGAGGGTAGGGGCCGCGCCGTCGTCGTTGGTGATGGTGAGCGTGTGGGTGGTGGGCGTGCCCACGCTGGTACCGGTGCTGGGGTTGGTCAGGGTCAGCATCACCGTTTCGTCGGCTTCGGGCTGAGTGTCGCCGGTCACGGTTAGGGTCACCGTTTGGGTGGTGCTGCCCGTCGGGAAGGTAATCGTGGTGGGGGAGGCAAACGTAAAATCGGTGCCGCTGGTGGCCGTGGAGGTGGCGCTGGCATTCACCTGCACCGTGGTGGCGGCGGTGGCGGCGGTGCTCAAACTCAGCGTGAAGGTGTAGGTGCTGGTGCCGGCGTTGCCTTCGGCTATGCTGCCCGTAGCCGTAGCGAAGCTAAAGGCCGGGCCGGCGGGGGCAAAGCCCCAGGCTGTGGCTACCGAAGCCGGGAAAGCAATGTAGGGATTGAAGTTGCCCTGCGCGGCGGCCGTGCGGTTGTTGCGTTCGATTTCGCGGGCGTCCACGGGGTCGGCCAAATGCCAGCGGTACAAGGTGGCCAGGTCGGCCAGGGCCGAGATAACGTCACGGCCGGCGTCGAACTTCTCGTTGGCGTGCATGGTGTAGAAGTAGAACGCCGTGCGGGCCAGGTTGCCCTTGTGGTCTTCGCGGGGCTCAAACTCTGAGTTCGTGTCCTCGCTGTACTCGTCGATGTTGCTCGTCGGAATGCTCGTCAGGCGCGTTGTGCCGCGCAGCCAGCCCAGGGTGCTGGCATCCGCAATGTCGGCAAATGGGTCGGCGCCGCGGTCCGAGTTCCACTGGATGCGGGTGGGGTAGAGGTGGTGGATGTCGGTGCGCATGCGCGGCTCTTCGTTGAACCACGACTGCGGAATGCTGTGCTCGCAGTTGATGTCATTTACCACGCCGGGGCTGGTGTTGGTAGCATTGTAGGGCACGTTTTCCGAATAGCCGGAGTACACGCAGGTGACCTTATTGTTGAAATTGTCGACGTAGTTATACATGCGGCCCCGGGCTATGCTATAGTCCAGTACCACGCGCTTGTTGTCGTACCAGTTGGTGCGGTACCAGTCGCGCAGGGCCACGCCCTGCAGGTTCGCGGGTGGGGCCGCGGGCATGGGCGGCACGGTTTGGGCATTCAGGGCGGCGGGCAATAGGCCCAGTGCCAGCAACAAAGTGGTAAAAAGGTGCTTCATAAATAATTACGGCAAGGAAACGAAGTATCAAAGGTAAGGACTCTGCCGCGAGCGCCAATTCGTCCGTTCATTACCAAAGCAATAACTGTTGAGCCGTACTTTCGCGGCTGTATTTCCCTCTCTCATCTCCTCCTTCCACCCATGCCCGACATCACTCCCGCCGAACTTCAGCAGCGCCAGCAAGCCGGCGAAACGCCCATACTCATCGACGTGCGCGAAACCTGGGAGCACGAGGAAGGCCGCATTCCCGGCGCCCAGAACATTCCCCTCAACTCCCTACCCGAGAAGCTCGACGACCTTGAGGAGCTGAAGGACCAGGAAGTCATCGTGCATTGCAAGAGCGGCGCCCGTTCGGCCTCGGCCAAAGCCTACCTCACCCAGCAGGGCTTCACCAACGTGCGCAACTTAGTGGGCGGCTTCCAGGCGTACCAGCAAGGGTAGGCCGCAGCGTTTGGCGTCCCGGCGCCG
>JAYSZD010000504.1:0-3867 GCA_043738185.1 Hymenobacter sp.
AGCGGATGTTTTCTTCGTTCATCGAAAAGGCAAATAGGAATTATGAAAATGAAAAGGAGGTGTCCTAAGGCAATGGAGCGGCAACACCGCCAGCTGCTAAATGGTTTGGCAGAGCTTGCATGTGCCTGCCGCCTCAATTTAAAGCATTTGCATGCTTGTTTTTGCGGCTGCAAAGTTAGGGGTTCAGGGCCGCTTTTCCGTCGGGTGCTAAAAACCTAACATTTGGATGGCCGCCACAGCGGCTTCCACGCCCTTGTTGCCGTGCTTGCCACCGGCGCGGTCCCAGGCTTGCTCCAAGGTATTGGTGGTCACGAGCCCGAAAATGACGGGTTTGTTAAACTTCAACCCTACCTGAGTAATGCCCTGGGCTACGGCGTGGCAGATGTAATCGTCGTGCTTGGTCTCGCCCTGAATAACCACGCCCAGGCAAATCACGGCGTCCATTTCGTCGTGCTGCGCCAGAAACTGGGCGCCCAGCGTGAGTTCGAAGCTGCCGGGTACGGTGTTGCGGTAGATGTTGTCGGCCGTGGCACCGTGTTTGAGCAGGGTGTCGTAGGCACCGGCGCTCAGCACGTCGGTTATCTCGCGGTTCCAGTCGGCCACCACCAGCCCGAAGCGCTTTTCGCTGATGTCGATGAAAGTGGAGGCGTCGTAGTCGCTGAGGTTTTGGAGGGAAGTGGCCATGGCGTTGGGGTTAAAAGCAGTCATCCTGAGTGCGGCGGCAGACCCTGGCGCGATGGAACGGGTTGCGTTCGGATGCGGCAAGGTCCTTCGCTGCGCTCAGGATGACAAGTAGCGGTACTAATTGGTTATTTGGCGCCTTCCAGTTTGGCCTTGAACTGGCGGGCTTCCACCACTTCCTGGGCCGTTGGGAATTCATTGATGATGCGGTCGTAGGCTTTGATGGCGCCTTCGTTGTCGTTGGCCAGCTCGCGGGCCGTGCCTTCCTTCAGCAAATAGCCGGGCGAGAAGTACTCATTGGCGTTGTGGTCGGCGGCTTTGGCGTAGAGGTCGGCGGCTTCCTTGGCTTTGTTCAGCTCCAGCTGGGCGTCGCCCATCAGGGCATAGGCGCGGCTCTGCACCAGGTAGTCGTCGGAGCTGAAGTCTTCGAGGTAGTCGAATGCTTCTTTAAACTTGCCCTGCTTCAGCGAGGCCACGCCAGCATAGAAGTTGGCGAGGTTACCGGCTTTGGTGTTGCTGTACTCGTTGGCCACAGTGGTCAGGCCGGGCGCCTTGCCGTCGCCCTTGATGGCTTTGCTGAGGGAGTCGGCTTCCCAGTTATTCACGGCGCGGAACATGCTGGTCTGCGCTTTCGTGTCCTGCGTATTACGCCAGTAGTAAAAGCCGAAAGCGCCGGCCACCGCCAATATCACCACCGCCAGAATGCCGAGCAGTACGTTGCTGTTGTTGCGCACGAAATCTTCCGACTCCACCAGGCGGGCAGCTAGCGCGTCCGGGTCTTCCAACAACGGATTTTCAGGCGCGAGGTCCTCGGCGGGCACCAACGGGTCAGTCGAAGCGGTTTGAACGGGTTGTCCCTGGCGGGCCTGCTGGCTCTTGCCAGTAAATGGAATCTTCGACATATTAGAGAAGCTGCGAGCTATTAGCTGTCAGCTGCTAGCTTTTTATGGGGTAAATCTGGGATTATCAGCGTTCGCTGAAGTTAGTGCCTGATGGCAGTCAGCTGCTCCTACTTAGTCGTGGATGTAAGGGTAGTCGGCCTGCACGTACACGTCCTTGTACAATTCGTCGGGCGTAGGATAGGGCGAGTTCTCGGCAAATTCCACCGACTCGGCTACCTGCGCTTTGATGCGTTCGTCGATGGCTTCCAGGTCGGCCTCGGTGGCAAACTTGTTGGTGAGGATGGTGTGGCGCACGCCCTCGATGGCGTCGCGGTTCCGGTAGTCTTCCAACTCCTCTTTGGTGCGGTACTTGGCAGGGTCGCTCATGGAGTGGCCCTTGTAGCGGTAGGTCTTGAACTCGAGTAGCGTGGGGCCTTCGCCGGCCCGGGCGCGCTCGGCGGCGCGGGCTACGGCTTCGTGCACGTCTTCCACGCGCATGCCGTTCACCGGCTCCGATGGCATATCGTAGCTCAGGCCAATCTTGTAGAGGTCGTGCACGTTGGAAGTGCGCTCTACTGATGTGCCCATGGCGTAGCCGTTGTTCTCAATCACAAAGATGACGGGCAGCTTCCACAGCATGGCCATGTTGAAGGCCTCGTGCAAGGCGCCCTGGCGCACGGCGCCGTCGCCCATAGAGCAGATGCAGAGCTTGCCGGTCTTATTGTACTTCTCGGCAAAGGCAATGCCCGCGCCCATTGGCACCTGAGCACCCACAATGCCGTGGCCACCCATAAACCCAACCTCTTTGTCGAACATGTGCATGGAACCGCCTTTGCCCTTAGAGCAGCCGGTGGCTTTGGCGAACAGCTCGGCCATTACGGCATTGGGCGAGGTGCCCAGCGCCAGCGGATGGGCGTGGTCGCGGTAGGCGGTGATGTACTTGTCGCCTTTTTCCAGCGCCGATACCTGGCCCGCCACGCAAGCCTCCTGGCCAATGTAGAGATGACAGAAACCTTTAATCTTTTGCTGGCCGTAGAGCTGGCCGGCCTTGTCCTCAAACTTGCGCATGAGCTGCATTTGCTCATACCATTGCATGTAGGTTTCCTTGGGGAAGGAAGTACCGGCCTTGGCCTGCTTCGACAGGTCGGTGCCGGACGCGGCCATTTCGGGCGCATCGGTGCCGGGCAGCACGGAGTCGGGCTGACCGCCGGTAGTGGCCGCTTTGGTCTTGGCTTTGCCCTTGGGCGCAGGTGCTGCGCTCTTGGGTGCCGTCGATTTTTTAGAAGCAGCCTTTACTTTCGTATCTGCCATAGCTCGTTAAAGGAAAATAATATTTCGCGTTGGGAGGGCGAAATTACGTAAAAGTGCTGGCAATACCGAACCTTATGACCCTTGACTCCCTGCAGCTGCTTTTTTTTAAAAATTACGACGACGCGGCGCTTCGTTTATCCCCCGGCCTGAACTGCTTTATTGGCGACAACGGCAGCGGAAAAACCAACTTGCTGGACGCCATTCACTATTTGTCGCTGACTAAGAGCGCAATAACTGCTTCGGATGCCCTTTGTATTAAACAAGGCGCTGATTTCTTTGTAGTTAAAGGCAACTTCTCTTCAGGTTCCGACTCCGAGCCGGAAACCATTCAGGTGAGCCTGCGTCTGGGCCAGAAAAAGACCCTGACCCATAATAAGCAGCCGTATGAGCGCATGGCCGACCACATTGGCAAGTACCCCGCCGTGCTCATCTCGCCCTACGATACTGACCTGATTCGGCAGGGCAGCGAGGACCGCCGCAAGTATTTCGATAGCTTGATGGCACAGCTCGACCACCAATTCCTGGAGCTGCTCATCTCCTATAATGCTTTGCTCCGCCAGCGCAACGCCGTGCTCAAGCAGGGTGACCGCCCCAGCCACGGCTTCGACCGCGACTATTTGTTGGCGCTTGATGAGCAGCTGGCCCCCATAGGCACCCAACTGACTGTGTTGCGTGAGGCCTTCTTGGCGGAGTACCTCCCCCTGTTTCAGCGCCACTACCGGCAGCTGGCCGATGGGCGCGAAGCCGTTACCCTTACTTATAAGAGCCAGCTTGTTGGGGCTGATTTCGCTCACCTCCTGCGAATCAACGAACGTCGTGACTTCGCTCTGCAGCGTAGTACCACCGGTTCCCATCGCGACGACTTTGTGTTCCTGATGGATGAGCAACCGGTGAAAAGCCATGCCTCGCAGGGCCAGCAAAAATCCTTTGCCATTGCCCTAAAGCTGGCCCAGTTTGAGATGCTAGCGGCAACTCAGCATCACAAGCCATTGCT
>JAYSZD010000505.1:0-1592 GCA_043738185.1 Hymenobacter sp.
CACTAAAGCGACCCAAACGGCGCAGCGACGCGGACTACAAAGTCCGCGCTACACTTTACGGCGTAACAGCAGTTATTCAATTCTTTCTCCTACTATTGAGTATTCATTTACTCTCGTTTCCGTTTTTATGAAAAAGGACTGGTTTCCCGAAACCGCTGCCACCGAGCTGGCTTTCTACCAAAACCTGGTGAAGGTGCTGCCCGCCATTGCCACCACCCTCAAGCTGGATGCGCCCACGGCCACGGCGGCCGTGGCGGCGGCCCAGAAATTCGTGGATGCCCGCCTGGCCTTCGACGCCGCCAAGCTGGCTCAGAAAGCGGCTTCCGATACGCTGGCCGCTCAGGACAAGCTCAGCGAGGCCACCACCCGCAAGCTGGCCCTGCTCGTGCGCAACACGCCCGGCGTGACGCCCGCCCAGCTCGCCCAGCTCCAGATGACGGGCGTGGAAACGGCCGATGCCACCAGCGCCGACGCCCGCGTGGCCGCCCACACCCCGGAGCTGAAACTCAGCCTCGACGGGGGGCATATCAAAGTCGAGTTCAAGAAGGCCGGCCACCAGGGCATTCACCTCTACGGCCGCCGGGCCGAGGAAACGGCGTTCAGCTTCCTGAGTGCCGACACCTACTCGCCCTACCTCGACACCCGCCCCAACCTGACGCCCGGCCAGGCCGAGCAGCGCGACTACTACGCCTTCTTCATGGACCGCGACGCGCCCAACGGGGCGCAAAGCGCCACCTTCGGGCTGGCCGTGAGCTAGGGGGCGCCGGCGGGGTGGGGCGGGGCGCCTCATCCCCTAGCCCCTTCTCCTTAGGGAGAAGGGGAACTAGCTACTAGTTTTAGTTTTAAAACCAGACTAGCGCCAGAAACTAGTCCCCCTTCTCCCTAAGGAGAAGGGGCTAGGGGATGAGGCCCCCCCCGTAAAAACGACGCCACCCCGCCCCACCCCGCCGCCTTCTTATCATTCCCATATCAACCTTCTTTCATCATGCAAAAAACCCTCATCCAACTGGCTCTGCTGGCCCTCAGCAGCTTCGCCCCGGCCCTGGCCCAAACCGCCCCCGCCCTGCCGGCCGGCGTGAGCCGCGTGACGGCGGTGGAGGGCATCACCGAATACCAGCTCAAGAACGGGCTGCGGGTGCTGCTCTTTCCCGACCCCTCCAAGGCCACGGCCACCGTCAACATCACCTACCTGGTGGGCTCGCGCCACGAGGGCTACGGCGAAAGCGGCATGGCCCACCTGCTGGAGCACATGGTGTTCAAGGGCAGCACCAAGCACCCCAACATCCCGCAGGAGCTCACCGAGCACGGCGCTTCGCCCAACGGCACCACCTGGTACGACCGCACCAACTACTTCGAAACCTTCTCTTCTACCGATGAAAACCTGAAGTGGGCCCTGGATTTGGAGGCCGACCGCATGGTGAACTCCTTCATCAAGAAGGAAGATTTGGCCTCGGAGTTCAGCGTGGTGCGCAACGAGTTTGAAAGCGGCGAGAACTCGCCCCAGCGCGTGCTCATCGACCGCGTGCTGAGCACTGCCTACCTCTGGCACAACTACGGCAAGAGCACCATCGGCTCGAAGGAGGACATCGAGA